>NZ_LNUO01000046.1:0-11875 GCF_001462175.1 Psychrobacter sp. ENNN9_III | reverse complement strand
TTTTTTATTGCCCCCGTTTAGTGCATATGCGAAATTTTCCTCAAGATCTTGATTATTTTTCTCTTTAACCCACTCTCCATTTGTACAAACATATCTACTTGGCGCTTTCAATAAGGTTCCCGGTGAAAAATTAGTGCCTTGAAATTCTATTAAATGACAACCATCAGATGACTGAGCAATATCTAACGAAGCATAAGGATTACTAATTTTATCAAATATACTCTTTGCATAATCCAAGGTTTCTTTTGGAGGCTTTATGTGCTCAAATAGTCCACTACCACTCGCTCTAAAGTCACCCTCTTTAATATTTCTTTTTAAACTATAGTACCTGTCACCAAATACTAAAATTTTAAAATCATTCGCTAAATTAGGTATAAAGTCTTGCTCAACAAACCTATTAAACCCTTTATGCCTGTAGTTGTATATTAAAAACTCTTCAGCTTGTAATCTAATTTTTCGTTGAAATTTTATTACTTTTCTCTTATTCGATACATTGAAATGCTTTTTCTTAATATCTAATAGATCTTTTTCATTCTTTACTAAAAATACACCACTACTACCTGCTCCACTTACTGTTTTCAATACTTTTGGTAATGGTAAGTTAGAGTCATCAATATCAAAGAAGTAGTTTCCTTTTAAATCACCAAAACCTAATTCAGTTCTATACAACTCCTGAAATCCTTTATTTTCGTGACTCATAAGTATATCGTAACTCGGTATGATTCTACATTTTTTATTAATGAAATACATGACATCTCTTAGATATAGTCTAATATTCTCCTCATCACTAGAAGTGTAAAAAACTATATCCGTTTTATCAAAGTCAATATGCATAAGGTCATTGATAGTTATAATCTCACTATCAAAATTCAAAAGACTTGACACCTTATTGACATCTAGACTCTGCCAACTTTGACCAGTACTACCAAAAAATCCATTAGGTAGTGTAGCGATATATACCTTCATAATCTTAAGCCTCTACAATTAACATTTCCATTTTTTACCTAAAAATAATATAACTTTATCTATGAAAGTATATTTTTTAACTATATATTGTGAATTTGATGTCATTATTAGATAAAACATTAGTAAAAATATATCATCTTCTAGACTTAATTAAATCACTGATAATTTCATCAGTATATTCACCTAAGAATGACTCCCCTGCGTTTTGTGGGATTCTTATAGTTTGACCAAACAAATTTATCTCTATACATCGCCATTTATCAGTAGAGTCTAGGGCCATATCAAGACTGATTATACGAGCACCTATAACAGATCTAGCAATATTTTTACTGGCTTCAACCAAGTCTTGGTATAGTGGGAATTTCTTCCCTTCAAACACAAAACCTGAATTAGGATGACTTAAATATTTTGTTTCATCTATATCGGTTGCATACTTATTCAGTATTCCATTGAGTTTTATACTGCAGACAATTCCGCCATCAGATACATTATCCAAGCTTCCATCTTTTCCCATACGTATACCGGAATTGAGCATATGTACTACATTATCTTTATCTTTATATAAACTTACACGAACAGTATTTATACTATCTTTATTAAAAGCATTGATTAGTTCAGACTGTTCTATCTTTTCTTGGACTACTAAGTTAGGATGTTGTTTTATAATTTCTTTAATATCTTCCTTGCTATCAACAAAGTAAACATCCTTACCACCATAACTGTCTTTATTAGGCTTAATCACAATAGGAAAGTCAGTATCATCAATCTCTTTGTCAATAAACGCTTCAATATCATCTATAGCTTTGAATTCATACGTATAATAACTACCATCTAGCTTATGAAAGAAGTCTTTTGGGAAAATACCTCTACCAAACCATTTGTTATATACGCTTTTATGCGCTAGAAACCCAACATTTCTTTCATTATTTAAGAATCTTTCAAGATATAAGCTATAAAACTCTTCAGGAATAATACGCTTATTGAAGGATCCAGATAATGATTTTGATATCTCTACTGTCTTGAAGTTAATAACTGGAGATACAGCTTTCCAATAATTACGGTATTCCGTCTTCTCATCTTTTGTTAGACTTACTTTTTGGAAGCCGGGAGAGTTATATATTGATTTATGAAGCCTATGAAATGCAGAATATGCTGACAAAAACCTCCAACTCCGAACAATTTTATTTTTTACAATTTTTTTAGCTTTCATGCTTTACGCCCTCGTTTATTTTTTTGAAATAGAAGTAGGATCCAGATCCTAAAATTAATTGACCTATAAATATATTAGTAGCTCCCCCCAATAGTCCAAACTTATAAATAAGCGGGAACGATAATATAAATCCTATTGTTGATGCTATTATTGTAATTCTCATTACTATCTTATCGTAACCTCTTGAGATTAGATAGTTAGTAGAGTAAACACTGTAGAAAACAATAGCTAAAAACCCAGCAATGAGAATATAAAAGACTTCTGAGTCAAAACTATACTTTATACCAATAATATCAAAAATATACTGATGTACTACTAATAAGAAAACTGAAATAGCTGCTATCAAAATTAAATAATACTTGCTAAAGATGTCAAACTTTTCTTTATACCTAATTAAGTATGGAAAAGCCACACCTGATACCACAGAATTAAAGACAGTCAATAACTGTACAACTTGTCTTGTAGCACCAAAATAACCTGCAGATGCCTTACCCAATATCATTCCTACAAGAAAATTGGTAGTATTGTTAAAAAGATTCGGAACGAATTGATTTATAAATAATGGGAAACCAATCCTTAATGTCTTTTTAACTCTTTTAATGCCTACAAAAATTAACTTTAAATTGAATTTACTTATTATTATATAATGTGAAATTAATGATACTATAATATAGCTTATCCCTAATAAGAATGGATATATCCAATAGTCTTGTGGAGCTTTGATCAATATAAAAACTCCTATAGTGAATGAAAGCTTAACTATAAGATTTAAAACCGTTATATAACCCATTCTTTCAACACCCCGAAAAAACCATTCAGGGAATAAGGTTTGACCTATAAGCATCAAACACATCAATAGATATACGAGTAAATCCTCTTTAAACTGTGGTACAAGCAGAATTATCGGTACTAACACAGCTAAAGAGAACAACAGTAAGTACATTTTAGTAATAATTGTTTTACTGTAAATAAAACTTAGTTGTCTCTTATTGGCTCGATGCCTTGCAATTTCTCGTGTCGCTGATAGATTAAAACCATAGTCTGTCACTGCTTGAAAATAAGCCATTAATGACAGTGCTAATACGATCGCTCCATATTGTTGTATCCCTAATACCTTAATTAAATAAGGCAAAGTAACGAAGGGTAATACAGCATTAACAAGCTTTAAAACTGCTAGTGAAAAAAAGTTTTTTAGCAGTTGGCTAGTATCTTTATTACGTAGCATGGTGCGAACTTTACTAATCATAAAACTCAACTATTAACGTAGCATGGTGCGAACTTTACTAATCATAAAACTCAACTATTAATTTGCTAACGACTTAACGTACCAAGGCATGGCTTTATCAATACCTTGACTAATATCAAACTGAGGCTTATATCCTAATAAGTTTTTTGCTTTAGTCACATCTGCTTGAGAATGTCTTACATCACCCTCCCTAAAGTCTCGATATACAGGCTCTTTATCATACTTCACATCATTTCCTGCTAATGCTGACTTAATGGAGTTGAACAAATCATTTAGCGTCGTTCTATCACCTACTGCTACGTTGTAGACTTGATTCTTGGCTTCAGTATTGGTAGATGTTGCTGCTAGTATATTCGCTTGTACGGTATTGTCGATATAACAAAAATCACGGCTGGTTTCGCCGTCACCGTTGATATAGACTTCATCATTAGCAATCATTGCAGCTGTCCACTTTGGAATGACCGCAGCGTAAGCACCGTCTGGATCTTGACGTCTGCCAAACACATTAAAATAGCGTAAACCGACAGACTTAAAACCGTAACTGCGTGCAAACACTTCTGCGTACAACTCGTTAACGTATTTGGTCACTGCGTACGGAGATAGTGGCTTACCAATAGCGTCCTCTACTTTAGGTAATGCAGGATGATCGCCATACGTTGAACTACTTGCAGCATAAGTAAAGCTTGAAACCTCTGCATCACGCGCTGCAACTAACATATTTAAAAATCCTGAAATGTTAGTCTCATTAGTGGCAATAGGGTCTGCAAGAGAGCGAGGAACAGAGCCTAGTGCAGCTTGGTGCAATACGTAGTCCGCACCTTCACAAGCCTTATGGCAGTCATCTACTTTTCTGATATCGCCTTCAATAAAGCGAAAACGTTGCCATTGCTCTGCAGATACTAATGACTGTACTTCATCTAGGTTTTTTTTGATGGCCTGTTGCAAAGTTATCCAAGCCTACTACGGTTTGATCCAGCTTTAATAAGGTCTCAAGTAAGTTTGAGCCAATAAAACCTGCCACGCCAGTAACCAACCATTGCTTTGGATTACTTGCTAGTTCTTGTGTTGTTTGTTCATATTGCGTCATGGTACTTCCTTATTATCTATATATCTTGTATTTACAGACGAATATCAGTTTCATCTTTTGCAAATACGTATTTTAAGTCATATAGCACATGTTTTTCTTTACCTAACTCTCTGATACTGCTGACGCCCATATCGGTAAACTCTGAGTGAGCAACTGCTAGAATAATACCGTCATAGTCTCCTGCTTGAGGCTCACTAACTGGTGTGATGCCATATTCACGCTGAGCTTCTTCTTTATCTACCCAAGGATCGTAAATATCGACTTCGATGTTATATTCTTTTAACTCATGAACAATATCGATAACTTTGGTGTTACGTACATCAGGACAGTTCTCTTTAAAACTTAGTCCAAGTATAAGTACCTTTGCACCCTCTACTTGAATACGTTTTTTGATCATATTTTTGATGAGCTGAGTCGTAACATACTCTCCCATACCATCGTTAAGACGACGACCAGCCAAAATGATCTCAGGGTTATAACCGATAGCCTGTGCTTTATGCGTTAGATAGTAAGGATCAACACCGATACAATGCCCACCAACCAGACCTGGACGGAACGGTAAAAAGTTCCATTTAGTACCTGCTGCAGTAAGTACCGCTTCGGTATCGATGTCCATCTTGTTAAAAATGACGGCCAACTCGTTAATCAGAGCAATGTTTACATCTCTTTGAGTGTTTTCAATAACCTTTGCTGCCTCTGCAACCTTAATACTCGCAGCTTTATGAGTACCGGCGATAATAATTAGGTTGTATACATCATCTACAAAATCTGCTATTTCAGGTGTAGAGCCTGCAGTGACTTTTAAAATATTGACAACTCTGTGCTCTTTGTCACCGGGATTGATACGTTCAGGACTGTAACCTGCATAAAAGTCTTGGTTAAATACCAAGCCAGACACGTCTTCAAGGACAGGGATACATACTTCTTCTGTTGCCCCTGGATAAACGGTAGACTCATAAACAACGATATCGTCTTTTTGATAATGCTACCTATCGCTGTTGAAGCTTTGATTAAAGGTGTCAATCAGGTTCAAATCAGGTTGTTTAAAATCATCAATAGGCGTCGGTACGGTAACGATAAAAAAGTTACAGTCCTTGAGCGCTTGAATATCTGAGGTATAGCTCAGATGTGTCGCTTGCGCTAGTTCTTTATCACTCACCTCTAGTGTATGGTCTGTACCTGATTGCAAGTCTGCAATACGATTTGCATTGATATCAAAGCCTATGACAGGGACTTTTTTACCAAACTCAACTGCTAGAGGTAGACCCACATAACCTAGGCCAATAACTGCTATCTTTATATCTTTGATGTTTCTCATAACGTTCCTTACTAGATAAGTTTATAAAATAGTTTTGATCATTTAGCGTAATGGTTGTTTTATTTGAGAAGGTTTATGAAGGCGCTGAACCTTCGTGATATCCCTCTACAAAATATTTGAACTCTTCTTTTAGCCATTCCACATCATGTGGCTGCGATCTACGGGTTAATTGAGACAGCATATTTTCGATATCCATTAGCGGGAAGCTTTGCTCCATCGCCTGTCGAATCAAGGGATGCTGAGTAGGCTCTACATTGTCATCACCGATGATAAGCTCTTCGTAGAGTTTTTCTCCAGGTCTGAGTCCGCTGACGACAATCTCCATATCTCCATCTGGGTTATTTTTATCTTTAAGCTTACAATCTCCATATCTCCATCTGGGTTATTTTTATCTTTAAGCTTACAACCTGTTAGATAAATCATACGTTTAGCAAGATCTACGATTTTTACAGGCTCTCCCATATCTAATACGAATACTTCACCACCTGTCGCCATCGCGCCCGCTTGAATCACCAAACTTGCCGCTTCTGGAATAGTCATAAAGTAACGGGTTACATCTGGGTGAGTCACTGTAATCGGACCGCCCTGCTCAATTTGTTTGGTAAATAATGGAATGACCGACCCTGAAGAACCAAGTACATTTCCAAAGCGCACCATGCTAAAGCAGGTTTTACTATTAACTTGACTCAGGCCTTGACATACAAGCTCAGCCAAACGTTTAGATGCACCCATGACATTGGTAGGTCTGACAGCTTTATCAGTAGAGATAAGTACAAAGGTCTCAACTTTGGCTTGCAGGGCTGCATAAGCGCAGTGATAAGTTCCTTTAGCATTATTGATGACACCCTCAAAAGGATTATGCTCAACAATAGGTACATGCTTATATGCCGCGGCGTGATATACCGTATGAATCTTATATTTCTTAAAGACCCTAATAAGCTTATCTTCGTTGGTCACATTGCCAATCATGGCAATGATTTGAATATCACTATAATCAGGGTTGAGCGTTTGCTGGTTTTTGAGCTCTTGATGAATACTATATAAAGCGTATTCAGACAATTCATAAAGAATGAGACACTGAGGTTTGTTTTTGATTATTTGCCGGCATAGCTCACTACCAATAGATCCACCAGCACCAGTAACCAATATGTTTTTACCTGATATATTTTTGCTCAATAGAACAGCGTCAGGCTCAACGGTTTGTCTGTCTAGTACATCCAAAATATCGACAGGACGCATCGTGCTTACGGTCACTTGTCCAGCAGCAATCTCATGTAAGCTTGGCAGCTGTTTAATCTTGACCGATACTTCTGCAAACTCTTCAATAATCTGTCTGCGACGCGCGCGACTAATAGAAGGCATGGCCAAAAATACTTGTGAGACCTCTAGCTTATCTACCAACTCTACTGTTTCAGCAGCGTCATGAATCTTCTTACCCAATAAGTAACCACCAGCCAGCTGTTGATTGTCATCGACAAAAGCGACCGTACGGTATTTATTTGAGCGCTCTAACGCATCGAACAACTCTCTACCTGCTGCACCTGCTCCATAAATGATAACGTTCTCTTGAGTTTCTTTATCGCTAAGGCGGTTAGGCTGACCACCATTACTACGCTCTAGTAACTCTCGTATACTTAAGCGACTGCCCCACAACCAAACAAAAAATAAGAATAGGTATAAGATAGGAACTGAACGCGGTATATCAGTTAAGATATCGAAGAAATTCATCACTTCATACGCAATAATCAGTACTATAAATAACTGTAATACATTGCGCATGACTCTATCAGAGAAGATACGGGCAACACCCCTGTAAAAGCCTATGAAATAAAGGCCAACAACAGGCGGTAGGGCATATAAAAACAGTGCTAAAGGACTCAGATGGTTAGCAATATCGCCATACCGTAAGGCCAAGGCAAAGAATAAACAGACCATTGACATCACAATATCTGTGGTCAGAAAGACCCCACGCTTTGCAACACGTGGCATCTCTAACAATCGCTGGGCAGTACTATATAACCGATTACCAGTGTTGTTATTTGCAGAATACGTTTTATTAAGCTCTGGCTTCATAGACATAATACTCAACTGGTTGTGTTATCGATATTATTGGGCGTTACCGTAAGTGTAAGTATAGTGATAGCTATTCTTACTCAAGATACCTTGCTGCAGATCATTGATAATGATGCCATCTACCTCGATATTTGCTTTATTCATCTGCTTGACAGCGTAATTCAACTGACCTTCTAGCGAATCGTTGTGACGAGTTACCATTACTACTTGATCAGCATATTTAGAAAGTATGACGGCATCTGTGGCTGCGAGCACAGGTGGTGTGTCAATAATGATGTAATCATAATGAGCCGCCAGTTCGTTCATCAAACCACCAAACTTCTCACTGGCTAGCATTGAAGATGGGTTACGAGCATTGTGACCACGTGGAATAAAATCAAGATTGTCTATATTAGTAGGATGAGTGATGCTCACCGCTGTACTTTGCTCTTCTGTAAAGAAGTCTGTAAGACCTGTGTCTTGTTCCATATTGAACACGTTATGAAGACTACCAAGGCGCATGTCTGCATCTATGACCAGAACCTTTTTGTTCAATTGGGCAAAGACTTCTGCTAAATTTGCAACGATAAAAGACTTACCAACGTTTGGACTCTCGCCTGTGACAACGATGACACGGCTGCGTTGATTGGACTTGGCGATGCTTGGCATACCAAACATTAGATAGGTTCTTAGACTTTTTATGGCTTCATAAGTTGCACTATTATGATCAGAGTAAGACAATAATCTGTTAGTCACGCGCTTGTTTTTGCCTAGACGGTTTAGTGCTTTTGAGCGCGGCACTGTTGCTATCACTGGAACACCCGTATTAGACTCGACCATTTCAGGATCTCGAACCACGTTACGCATTGCACTTCTAAGTAGTACTATCAGGGCACCTAATATCGCGCCTAATACAGTAGCTAACAAAATCACTAACTTATCTTTTGGTGCGATAGCGTTATAAGTACTAACAGGCAAGTCAACAATGCGTGCATAACCGATCTGACCTGCTTTGACGATTTTTAGTTGCTCATAGTTTGTGAGCATAGTGAGATAAATCTCTCTATTGATATCGACATCTTCTGATAACTTTAAAAACTCTCTTTGAATCTCAGGCAAGCCTGCAACCGTATTGTTGATCTCTTGCTTTCTGTTGTTTAATACTCTCAATTGATCGTTGATCTGAACAACCAATGGATGCTCATCAGTGTAATAAGTAGATAGTTCTGCTTGTTGAAGCTTTAGATCACTCAACTGACCATCGATTCGAGATTCTTCAGCTAACAATAGCTGGGCTTCTTGAGCAACATCGATAGTACCGTATCTTTTACGAAACTCGTTAAACGCTGCTTCAGACTCTTCAAGCTTTTGCTTTAGGACAGGAATTTGTGTTTCCATGAAATCGAGCGTTTTGGTGGTTTCTTCAGAGCTACGAGCCTTATTTTGATTAACATAAGACATGACGATTTCATTTAGAATCAAGGTCGTTTGTTGCTGGTTTGGTCCGGTCAAAGACAACTGAATAAGACCAGTCATATTGCCTGTTTCTTCAACTGTCAAATTACCGTTTATGGCATCTGTTGTGATTTTTAACGATTGCTTAGTGATACCAATAGGCTGACCATTGGAGGGTAGGTCTTCTACCGTAATTTCAATTGGACCTTTTGTGCCTTTAAATTGATGTGGCTGATTAAGCTGGCCTTTAAAAGTATCTACGCCACTACTTAATACAAAACCCGTATCGGATCTGCTTAGAGTAAAACCTTGATCTAGGTATTCTTCTGATACATCAAACTGACTGACTGTTACTTCGCCACTTTCAGTCTGTAATGACACTCCCTCTTCAGAATGCACAGGCGTGTTGATTCGATCCTCTACTATTCTATCTATCGCGTTAATCTCAGGATTTTTTAGGCGAATCTGTAAGTGCAATGAATCAACGACTGGTTTTAATACCATTCGTGATTTTATTAATTGAGCTTCTTCTTGAGACTGACTAATCCCAGAGCCAACCAAGTTAGAGATGTTTTCACCCAGTGCTGAGACACCTTGCGGATTGGCATCAATTTGTACCAAGGCATCTGATTGGAACGTTGGATTGACGTAGCGGGTATATAATATTCCTGCTATTAACCCCAACAGAGTGAAAAAAAGCAAGGTTTTCCAGCCACGTAACAACGACCCAAGTAGGCTTGAGAGATCGATTTCTTTATTATCTCGATCACTGCCAGATGTTGATAATTTCTGTGAGTCTGTATTCATATTTATATCCGCTACTTAAATGATTTTTTCATTCCATTGCTCGAGACTATCAATAATATTGCTCTTAGCAATCTCAAACACCGATGTAGGTAACCCATAAGGGTCTTCAATATCTTTACCGATCCAATGACCAATTCGAAACGTTTTGCCTCGGCAATGTGGCCACTTGTCTTCAATCCACTTGGTTTGACTGGTTGACATTGTCAAAATCAAATCTGCCTGTCGTACTAAGTCTTCGCTAATCTGTTTGGCAATATGTGATTCAATATCTGTATCGTCAGTGGCCATTACTTCAATTGCTTTGGTGTCAGCAGGGTAACCTACCAATGCTGACACGCCAGCGGAATCGATATGCTTTTGTGGATAGCGCTTGGCTAGCATCGCAGCTGCCATTGGACTACGGCATATATTGCCTACACAAACGATTAAAATATTATCAAATGCCATAATCGACGCTTTTATCTATAAACCTGAAATTAGGTTTGCCGCAGAAGTCGATGGTAATAAGGCACTAATCACACGGTTCCAGCGTGTGAGACCCGTTGGATCGACATAAACGATGTCGTTAGGCTGCATCTCAAAACGATTGGCCAAGGCAAAGCTTGTGATAGTCTGCATATCGACATAATAAATGTTGGTATATTGCGCTTCTTTATTATCACGAACGATGTAGATCTTGGCAGCATCAGCAGTACTAGCATTGAGTCCTCTTGACTCTCCTAATACACTAGATAAGCTCAGTCCTTGCTCAAGGATTGGTATAGGCTCGATTTGTCCAAACTCACCCAAAACAAATACCCTATTACGGCTCTGGCTGTTGACGTGTATAGAATCACCATCTTGTAAGTATATTTGGTTGGCTGATGAACCCATTTCACGTAATGACTGTAGACCTAGCTCGTAGCTCTTCCCATTGCGATTCAATATAATATTGTTTGAGTCACCAGTTTCAGTTGCTCCTCCCGCCATAGAGATCGCTCCATAAAGCGTCACAGGGGCATCTTCAATATTAAACTCACCAGGTTGTCTGACTGCACCATCAATAAAGAACTTATTACCACGGTAATTGATGACTTTTACTTGTGGATCTGCATACTTAAGATACTTCTGCAATCTTGCGCGTAAGTTGTTCGTAAATTGCGGCACACTCAAACCACTTGCTTTAATACGACCTATCATAGGAAACTGTATAAAGCCTTGTTGATCTACAGGAAAACCTGAAGCATAAGGATTAGAGCTTCCGGCTGACGATGCAGATGCAATATCTGGATAACCAACCAGCTCTATACTTAAAATATCGCCATCAGCAATACGGTAATTGACTGGATTAGAGGATTGAATCAGACGTGTCACATCATCATTACGCACAGCCACTTGCTTAGGTGGTAGCGTGGCCAGATTTAACGGCTGAACATTAAATCGAATACCGTTCTCTGCTACAAAAGTACCATTAGGGGGTAAATCTCCAGACTGCAAACCTGCGTTGATAGTGGTCGCACAACCAGTGAGAAACACAACAGCTGATAAACATAATGCGTTCAACAACTTTGAAGAGTTTTGCGTAGGGGTAAAATGCTTATTGACCATAATGTCTACTCAACCTTATATCCTTCAAAACGAGTATATTAATTACCTCTGCACACGACAAAAAAAACAAAAAAAGTCTGTTAAAGCAAAGGCATAATAGTAATTTTTAAGACGAATAGACCATGCCAAACGGCCAAGGCGGATGTA
>NZ_LNUO01000045.1:0-4139 GCF_001462175.1 Psychrobacter sp. ENNN9_III | reverse complement strand
GAAAATCGACGCTAATATTTAAAAAACTCTTTAACAAAAAAAATAATATAAATATTTAAATACATCAGCAAAACAAATATTATCAACATTCACATATCAATAAAGGGAATAAAAATGTCAAAAAATTATAAGCTCAGCCACTATATCTTTCCGCTCATGCTGGGCTTTTTATCAATGAATGCTATAGCGGCAATTAATGTCTATGGTCCAGGTGGACCAGCACCAGCGATGCACGAAGCAGCGAAACAATTTAAAAATAAAACAGGGATTGATGTCCATGTAACCGCGGGCCCTACTTCACAATGGAGCGACAAAGCCAAGCTTGATGCCGACGTCATCTATAGTGGTTCGGAAGCCATGATGTCTGATTTCGAAAGCTTATTTGCCGACAAAATCGTAAAGGACTCGATTGAGCCTATTTACCTACGCCCTGCTGCCATTTTAGTCAGAAAAGGCAATCCCAAACATATTCAAGGATTTAAAGATCTAAGCAGGCCAAACACTAAAGTTTTGGTCACCCATGGCGCAGGCCAAGTCGGCATGTGGGAAGATATTGCAGGTAGAACGGGCAACATTCAGCTCACAAAATCCTTCCGTAAAAATATCGCCATGTATGCACCCAATACAGGCACAGCGAAAAAAGCATGGGAAACTGACAGCAGCTATGATGCATGGTTGGTGTTTAATATTTGGGGAGTCAGTAATCCAGACATTGGGCAAATTATCCCGATCGAACCTGAACTGGTGATTTACCGTGATGCAGGTGTTGCACTAACTCAACACAGTCTAAAAAATCCTGAAGCAAAAAGTTTTATTACGTTTTTAAGCTCTGCACAAGGCCATGCGATTTTTAAACAGTTTGGTTGGAACAAATGAGTGCTTAATTTTAATCTTTGATCCACATTCAAGATCAGTTTCCAAGCTTAAAAAATCGAACTTTTAACAAGCAAATTGGACATAAAAAAAGAGCGCCACGGCGCTCTTGATTGAAGAAAATATAACTACTGAACCTCGGCCAAAAGCGTTTGTGCTGCCATTTTACCCAAGGTATTCGATGCCAAAGGACTATCTCCTGTAATTAACTTACGGTCTTGAATACACTGTCTCGACATCTCTTTATTAACCACTTCCACACCCAACTTTTCTAAGCGATCTGCCAGCAACCATAGTCAACATGAAAAAAAACGAAAATCTCATGCAAGCCTTTGAAGCGATCCAAGCCAAATACGGCAAATCTAAAATTGCATTGAGTGGTTGTTATTTGCCAAATCGTGCTTGGAGTATGAGCTGAGATCGTTTGACGCAGAATTATTTTAGTTGGGATGGGTTACTTCGGGTGTAGCACCGCCCAGTTCAACATCAGTAAATTCATAAAGTTAGCAACACAATCCAAGAAATAAGAAATTTATCTCTGCACACGACAAAAAAACAAAAAAGTCTGTTAAAGCAAAGGCATAATAGTAATTTTTAAGACGAATAGACCATGCCAAACTTTAACAGACTTAGTGAGACTTTAACCCAAAACCTGAGCATGAACAAGGCAAGAATCAATTGTTTGAGCCTAATGATAATAGCCCTGATTACTGCTCAAAGCAGTAATCTTAAAAAAAATAGCAAGACACCTTCCTAAGGGTGGCAAGACCGACAGTCACTATCGCAGACTACAGCGATTTTTTGCCGAAGCGAGGATAGACTACGATCAACTGGCTTTAATGATATATCGACTATTTGGGCTAGGCGAAGTCACCTTAACCATTGACCGCACCAACTGGAAATGGGGTAAAAGTAACCTCAACATCTTTATGTTAGGGGTGGTATATAAAGGGATAGCCATCCCCTTATACTGGCAAATGCTAGATAAGCGAGGTAATACAAACCATCTTGAACGCTGTGAACTTATTGAGCGGTTTATCAAACAATTTGGCAAAGATAACCTTGAGATGATAGTAGCGGACAGAGAGTTTGTTGGCGAAAAATGGTTTAACTGGCTCACCAATAATCACATACCCTTTGCCATACGGATTAAGAAGAACAGTAAAGTTAAGAATCATCATGGCAAGTTGGTACAGATTAAAGAGTTATTGCGCCATGTTAGCCATCAAGAAACATATCGACATGGGCGAATACTGACTGTCGATGGTTGTTTGGTTCGAGTATTTGCCAAGCGTGATAAAGACTATGGTTTAGTGATTGTGGCCACCAATCAACTAGAAACAGTGGATGCGATGACAAGCTATGCTAAGCGTTGGGAGATTGAGACTTTATTTGCTTGTCTAAAGGGCCGTGGCTTTAATCTTGAAGATACCCACTTAACCCATCTTGATCGGGTCAGTAAATTAGTCGCAGTGAACGCCTTAGCATTTTGTTGGGCTTATCATGTCGGTATTTATAAAGACAAAGATAAGCCGTTAAAGCGCAAGTTAAAGTCAAACGCTCGACCTCAAGCCAGTTTGTTTGCGCTTGGCCTGGATGTGTTGATTGAGGGCCTTCACTTGGTGTTCTTTAACAATGATAAGACTGTATTTCGACAGTTAGTTAGCTTTTTAACCCCTAAACCTATGAAAATCGGGTGGGGATGATTTTTTTGTCGTGTGCAGAGATTAATTACATATATTCGCAAAAACGGATTAAAAAAATACATATATTCGAAATAGCGGATTAATTACCGATGAATATACACTTAAATCAAATACAACGCAATATTCTATAAACTTTTGTAATGGAAGAATACTCACATGATGGGCAATTCACAACATTAAAGGTTTCTTTTCTTACAACTTATATAGTAACAACCGACATAACTTAAGAGAAATAGAAATATCGACCAATAGCATGAACGGTGTTAATATCACTTTTAACGGTTTAAACCATAAAAGATTATCTGCAAAAATTAATCAATAAAATATGAACGCAGTATTTAAGGTATGAATGATTGTCAATAAAAAACTTTTAATAACAACCTGAACCATACAAAAATGTTTAAAAAAACTGTAAATCAAGTAATTTATGCGCTAAACATTTTAAAATAGCGTAGAATATACGTTAAAACTCACTCAATGATGTTGATACATTGCGAAATGTAACCTAACCGACTCAAGGACATGATTATGAAAGATGAAAAACTGCAAAAAGCACTCGCCCGTATGGGACTTGGCTCACGTCGTCAGATGGAAGAAGTCATCAAATCTGGGCGAGTAACTGTCAATAATGGACCTGCAACGATTGGTGATCGCGTCGAGCAAGGTGATGAGATTCGCGTTGATGGTCGCCAAATTAAATATACAGCCGAAAACGAGAAGCGTCGCCGAGTGATAGCTTATTATAAGCCTGAAGGTGAAGTTTGCTCTGCTAAAGATCCAGAAGGTCGACCAACGGTTTTTGAACGCTTACCAAAGCTGACTCACGATCGCTGGGTGATGGTTGGACGCCTTGATATCAATTCAACTGGGTTGTTACTATTTACCAATGATGGTGAGATGGCACATCGCTTGATGCATCCCTCTAACGAAGTGACTCGCGAATATGCGGTACGTGTACTGGGTGAAGTGACCTCTGATATTGCGCGCACTCTTACCGCTGGTGTCATGTTAGAAGATGGTATGGCACAGTTTGAAGATATTAAAGAAGGCGGCGGTGAAGGCGTCAATAAATGGTATCACGTCAAGCTAAAAGAAGGGCGCAACCGCGAAGTACGTCGTCTGTTTGAGTCACAAGGTCTCAAAGTCAGTCGTTTACTACGTACCCGCTACGGTACGATCTCACTACCAAAAGAGTTACGTACTGGACGTTTTTTAGAGCTCGACAAAAAAGACATCAATACGTTAACAGACCTAGTAAGTCTACGCCCGCGTTATGGTACTGGTTTGCACGGCGCCGCTAAAGAGAAGCAAGAGCGCATTAAGAGTAAGCCACTAAAAGCGCGTCGTAGTGATAATCGCAATGACAGTCGCGGTAACAGCACAAAACCTAAGAGCAGCGGCAGTCCTGCAAGTCGTGGTACGCGTAATACTCGAGATCGTAGTAACAATAATAGCAATAAACGTTGATTTAAATGTTGTTCGAAGCTTTGTTTAATACAGCTTATATTAATAAATACTGAATAAATAAAACTTTGAAAATTTAGTGTGAAACAGCAAAAA
>NZ_LNUO01000044.1:0-20645 GCF_001462175.1 Psychrobacter sp. ENNN9_III | reverse complement strand
ATGTGTGCAGGCTATATTAAAGCCTTATATTGTTATGCATCAAATACATTATCTTTATTATTACTAACTTACTTTATGTTGGTAACGTCAGCTTTGGGTGCGGCTTTTTACGTAGCGATGGGTTGAGGCAAGACGATCCATAACCGTTTGATGCAACTCATCCAATAACTCATCAAGCTCGTAATCAATCTCCAAAAACAAATCTGTCAACATATCGCCTGCCGTCATTTTTCCTTGTACCATATTATTCTTAGTACGGTGCGGGCTAAAACGTTGAAGTTGCTCATAATGATGCAATGCCTCTGGGATACTCTCAGATATCAGTTTATCAATGACAAATTGACGTTCGTTGTGCTGCTGTTGTTGCTGCTCATTAAGCTCACTACTCCACTCACGGTAGCGCTTAAGCTTACCGTTGATTCGGTCTAGTATTGCAACAGCCTCAATCGGCATCGCATTTAGGGTGGCTTCATCGACCACATCAACAAGCTCAGTCATAATCGGACAGCTTCCATGTTTTAGATACCATAACGTATCTGGGTCAAAAGGAGGTCTATTCGCCGGGCGCATCTGAGAGCGATTGGACAAATAACGATCAGTTAACGGTGTTGACGTTTGAATATCATTAACTTGTGCCAGCGCCGCACAGATACGATCTGCACGCTCAGGCGGGGTCAATATAGAATGCTCACTACTGCTTTGATCGCTGGCCTTAGTCGTATTTAACTCAGGACTGCCCGCTGTCTGTTGGACATTTTGTGCCGCGAGTGTTGGCAAGTCATCTTGAGCTTGGCCAAATGATTGTAGCATTCTTGTCAGACTTACGACCATGACGTACTGTGCCCCTCATTCCTTGCAGTCAGATTGTGTTTATCTTGTATTGCATAGATTAAATCAATAGCGTATCTTAACAGCTTTTTAGAGCGCTGCCAGTACGCAAAATGTCAACATTCCTACACCCCAAAACATGAATCACTATCATATTATGAATGCTCCCGATTATATCTCTGGCTTCTTACTTGGTTTATCACTCATTATAGCCATCGGTTCACAAAATGCTTTTGTCTTAAAGCAAGGTCTTAAACGCGAGCATATATTTTTCGTCTGCCTGTTTTGTGCCCTCAGTGATGCAATATTGATATCTGCTGGCGTTGGCGGTTTTGGTGCAGTCACGGCACGCTATCCAAAAGTGGTCGATATTGCCAAAGTCGCTGGTGTTATATTTTTATTAGGGTATGGGTTACAAAGCTTGTATGCCAGTGTGCGCCTATCACATGCTCTTGATGTCGATGGACAAGTGGTCACCAGTCTAAAGAAGGCGCTACTCCTCTGCTTTGGCTTTACTTGGCTCAATCCACACGTCTATCTAGATACATTGGTGCTAGTTGGGATGGTTTCAACAGGAGCAGACAGTAAAGTTGTATTTGCAGCTGGGGCAGTCAGTGCCTCGTTCTTTTTCTTTTTTGCACTAGGCTATGGCGCACGATTACTCAGACCCTTATTTGCCAAACCAAAAGCGTGGAATATACTAGATGCTTTGGTCGGCATACTGATGCTGTATTTGGCTTGGCATCTATATCAAAGTTAAACCAGGGAGTAAATACAATTATCAATAAAGGCTGCAAAAACGAAAAAACCAAACACATTCATTGAACATGCTTGGTTAATAATGATAACGATTTATAATTTACGGTTTATGATGCCTTTTTACGTTTTTTAGGCTGAACAAAGCTTAAGTTCAAAAAGTGCTCTAATGAGTCATCAAGAACATCTAACCAAGGCTCTGGCAATTCAGGTGCTAGTGTACCTGTCAAAGTAGAACGATAAGCCTTTTCTCTAAAGGTCATGATGCCGTCTTTTTTGTGCTCTTGCCATTCTTTTAGGATCTCGCCTTGCTTCTCTACTGCAAACTCAGGATAGTCAGTCGCATCTGTTAAGTCGCGAATATATGCGGCTTGGAAATCAATAGAATCATCAACCGTTACGGATTTATCATAAGTAGCGAGCCATTTTTGCTCATCTGCTTGCCGTGTCGCCAAGTCAGGCAATTCAATATTGCCCATCATTACATCACGTGCATACCATGCTTGGGCATCAAACATATTAAAGGTAAAGTATTGATCCTGCATTCCTAGATAGATAAGCTTGGGGTTAGGCTGCCAAAAGATACCCTTATACAAGTTGGCTGGATATAGGCAGTTGTGTGTTTGTAGACGCAGCTCATCAGGCAAGAATGGGAAATGAAATAGGTAGCCGGTACACATAATGATAGCATCAAATTGTTGACTGGTACCATCTGCAAAATGCGCCACATCATCTTCAAAATGCGTCACTAACGGCACTTCTTTAATACCGTCTGGCCAGTCATAACCAAGCGCTTGCGTGCGATAGCTGATGGTGACTGATTTGGTACCGTACTTATAGCACTGCGTGCCAATATCTTCAGCAGAATAGCTACTGCCAATCAGTAAGATATCTTCGTCTTTAAACTCTAATGCATCGCGAAAATCATGAGCATGCAAAATACGACCTGGGAAAGTCTCTAAACCTGTAAAATACGGCATATTTGGCGTTGAAAAATGACCCGTCGCAACCACGACATAATCAAACTCTTCAACTTCTTGTTCATTGGTTTTATGGTTCATCACCGTCACGGTGAATTTTTGCGTGTCATCGTCAAAAGCCACCCAACGTACTGGGCATTCAAAACGAATATACTTTTGAATATCTTGCTTATCAATACGGCCCATGATGTAGTCTTTTAGGACTTCACGTGGAGGATATGAGGGAATAGGCTCACCAAAGTGCTCATCAAAAGAGTAATCTGCAAACTCTAAGCACTCTTTTGGACCATTTGACCATAGATAGCGGTACATACTACCGTGTACAGGCTCACCGTTTCTATCCAAACCTGTCCGCCAGCTATAATTCCACATACCGCCAATAGCGTTTTGTTTCTCATAACAAACTATTTCAGGTAAGTCTTTTACACCTGCTAAGCGAGCCGCTTCAAAGGCACGTAGCTGTGCTAAACCGCTTGGACCTGCACCCAAAATAGCAATTCTGTTCTTACTCAAGATCAACTCCTGCTAAAAATAGTGGACAATTACTATAACACAAAATTATCAATGGTGTTTAGGAGCACTGCTAGTTGGTTATTAATGAGCAAAACCAGAACTTAAGGCGTTGTTAAACAAAACAGGATTTCTACTATTTTTAGTGCAAGAGTATACGAATACGATGGCTTTTGAGTAGAAGTAAAAGGTTAGATGATTAGGTGACTAAACGCTCATACATTCTATATTAGGTCGGGGAATAACGTTCGTAGTCCGCTAACGATGATTTCAATAGAAACCGCTGCAAGCAACATACCCATGATTCGGCTCATGATATTAAGCCCAGTATCACCTAACAAACGGCTGATACGCCCTGCTGCCATCAGTGCTAAATAACAGAAAAGACTGATCAAAAAGCCTGCAATAAGAACCGCTGAGACTCGTAAGATACCTGAAATTTGTGAGGAATAAATAATAACCGTTGAGATGCCACCAGGTCCGATCATCATAGGAATGGCGAGAGGTACGACAGCTGAAGCAGTGCTTGGTGGAGCGCTTTGTATATGATCAACATCGAAGTTTTCTTGATCGGGCTTTACTGGGTTACCATCACCATTCATCATATTAAGGGAGATTAAAAAAAACTAATATGCCACCTGCCAACTGAAATGAGCCAATAGAGATACCCAGTAACTTAAGCAAGGTCTCGCCTGCTACGGTAAAAAAGCTGATAGTAATAAAAATGGTCAAGCAAGCAATACGTGCAACTTTACGTCGATTGATCATCGAGTAGCCGCGAGTCAAGTCTAAAAACAGTGTTAGCGCACTAAATGGATTAATCAATACCACAAAAGCTAAGATAATTTTGATAATTTCAGTATTCACTGAGCGCTCGCTTGTCTATCGGTAAAAACCAGGCAAAAAGATAAGGTCATCGTGCGAGTGCAACGATGACCCAATAGGCGGTTAGCAATGGTATTGTAGCATAGGCAGATAACCTAATTAAATCATTAACTTTGGTTAATATTTGCCCGCCTCAGTAATGAGAAAATCATCATTAATTAAACGGTAATTAAGCGCTAAAATCAAGACCGATATCGAGCGCGGTGGTACTGTGCGTCAGATAACCCATGGCGATGAAATCCACCCCTGTTTGGGCGACCGCTTGCACCGTCTCAGGCGTGATGCCTCCCGAAGCTTCTGTCTTGGCGCGGCCTTGGCACATAGCCACCGCTTGCGCCAAAACATCAGGCGTCATATTGTCCAGTAATACCAAGCTTGCGCCCGCATCAAGCGCCTGCGCTAACTGCGCTAAGGTGTCGACCTCTACCTCAATCGGAATCAGATGACCGGCGAAGTCTTGCGCTTGCTTGATGGCAGTTGCGATATCGCCTGCAATCGCAATATGATTGTCTTTGATCAAAATTGCATCGTCCAGCCCCAAGCGATGGTTACGCCCGCCGCCGCAGCGTACAGCATATTTTTGTACCGTCCGTAGGCCAGGAATGGTTTTGCGCGTACAGGTGATTTGCGCAGGGTATGCAGCCACACTATCGACGATCTGCCGTGTCGCGGTCGCGATACCGCTCAGGTGCGTCATAAAGTTGAGCGCGGTACGCTCAGCAGTGAGCAAATGACGCGCATTACCGCGAACGATTGCCAGCACTGTCCCCGCCTTAACCCTCTCACCATCAGCGACCTGAGCGTCAAAACCAATCTGCGTATCGACCATATCAAAGGCCAATCGCGCCAAATCCATACCGCAGATAACCCCTGCTTGGCGCGCTTTGATCTGTAGCTGCGCTTGCATATCTGCTGGGATAGTTGCTTGTGAGGTGATATCGCCGCGCCTGCCCAAATCCTCTGTAAGAGCGGCCTCTACTAAAGGGCGTAGCAACACCTCATTTAATGCTGGTTCTTGTTTGCCTGTCATCGGTTATCCTTATCGTTGCGCATTTGCCTGATAAATATGTCATCGCCAGTGATATCATCACAAATAGCAATAATATCACTGGTATCACGGTCATTTTTTAGACTCAAAATGAGCATAAATATAGCGTAAAGCACCCCGCCCTGCAATAAAATAATGTCATTTAATTATTTGCGTTTGGGCAGCTTGCTATCCATAAGCAGGCTTTGTAACTCGATATCATGTCGAAAACGATACAGCTTGGCGGGCCGGCCGCGCTGGGCGCTACTGCTCTCTCCTGTTTCCATCACTAGGTTTTGTGCCTCAAGCAGGCGGCGAAAGTTTTGCTTATGCAGACGCATACCTGATAACGCCTCTACGCTTTGTTGCAACTGCGATAAAGTGAACACATCGGGCATCAAACCAAAAATCAGTGGCCGATACTCTATCTTGGCTCGTAATCGAGAGATGGCAGTGGCAATCACGCGGCGATGATCGTAATACATCGGCTCACCTATCAGCTGCGACCAGTTTTTGGGCAGATCGGTTAGCACATTGGATAAGTAGCTTGGCGGATAGCTTGGCGCTTCAGGTATCAATCCTGCTTCATAAAGCATCTCATAGCGCAGCAACACATGCTCAGCGACCCATTCTCTATTTTCTGGAAGCTGCTCCCGACTGGCCGCGCTGGCACCCAAGCTTGGGGACTGTTGGCTTATCACATGTGCTTCACCGATGCCCCAACACAGCTCAATACGCTGACGTCGCCGCTGCTGGGTGATAGCGTCATCTGCCTCCTCTGCCCATGCCAATAACGCTGGTACAATAAACGAGGTAATGATACTTGGCGCACCATCTAAGTGGTTTTCCCAAGGGAAGTAATCATACCAATCTCGCCATAGCGCTTGGCTTGGCAGCTTTGGCGTCTGCGTCTCCTGCACCAGCCCTAGATAGCTGACATACACTAAAGCATGACCATCGACATTGCGTCTATTGGTATCGACAAAGGTATAAAGCTGCTCTAAATACCCAAGTGGCTGCTGCGTCTGTTCCTCCACCCACTGGCGCACCCCTGCTTGCAACGAGCGATGCAGCGGCATCAGTGGCCCATTGGGCAACAGCTTGCCCTGATCGACCGTTAGGACACGGGCGGTATGCTCAGTAATCGCAACGAGTACGGCAACCACTTCAGTGGTGCCACTGCCTTGCTGATGCGCATGTGAATAAGACAACGTCATAAGTGTATTTATCATCCTCGGTAGAAAATTAAACTCAGTACATAAACAAGCTGAGTACAAAAACAAACTCAGTATACAATCAAAACAGCCTTGCTACAGCAGTCGTTAGCACCGTTTATCTATATAACATTGATACGCCCTAGTATAGCTCGAATCTAAGACGATCATAGTCTGTCGCTGTAACATCAGCCGAGCCTCACGCCTTAATACAGTTAGAAAAATCATAAAAAAACCCCTTGTTTTTATGCTCAAAATGAGCATAATTAAAACAATTTATGATTTTGCTTCAGCAAATCACCCTAATATTACGACATATGATGTGTCACTATCGCACCAAAGGAAAGGTTGCAGCTATGAAAACTTATCCGTACGACGCCCCTATCATGAGTACCGACCAGCGCATCGCCACTCAGATGACCACCGAATACGCCAGAGCAAAGATACCTACCGAGTTGCCACGCTCTGAGCGGCTGGCGGTTGAAGAAAATATCAAGCACTTGCTAAAAGCGCATAACGCTGTGCTCGTCGCTCATTACTATGTCGATCCTTTTATCCAGGATTTGGCTTTGGCGACTGGTGGCTGTGTCGGTGACTCGCTTGAGATGGCGCGCTTTGGACAAGCACATGAAGCGCAGACATTGGTAGTGGCAGGCGTGCGCTTTATGGGCGAGTCAGCAAAAATTCTAAGCATGGAAAAGACCGTCCTGATGCCTGATTTAGCAGCGGAATGCTCGCTTGATTTGGGCTGTCCTGCAGATGAGTTTGCCGCATTTTGCGACGCCCATCCTGAGCGTACCGTGGTGGTTTATGCCAATACCAGCGCCGCGGTCAAAGCGCGTGCCGACTGGGTGGTGACTTCCTCTGTCGGTATCGATATCGTCCGTTATTTACATGCGCAAGGTGAACCTATCATTTGGGGGCCTGACCGTCATTTGGGCAAATATATCGCTCGTGAGACTGGCGCAGACATGCTGCTCTGGCAAGGCTCTTGTCTTGTGCACAATGAGTTTAAGGCGACCGAGCTGCTGCAATTAAAAGAAGAGCACCCAGACGCCAAAGTGCTGGTGCATCCAGAGTCGCCCGATAGCGTGGTCGCACTCGCTGATATCGTCGGCTCGACCAGTAAGCTGCTCAGCTCGACCTATGAGATAGATGCCGAGACCTTTATCGTAGCGACCGATTTGGGCATCTTGCACGAGATGCAAAAACGCTCGCCAAACAAGCGCTTTTTGGCCGCACCGACCGCTGGCGACAGCGCCAGCTGTAAGAGCTGCGCGTTTTGCCCGTGGATGGCGATGAATGGCCTAAAAGGCATCGAGCAGTGTCTGACGCAGCGAAGCGGTGAGGTCATGTTGACGCCTGAGCTGGCAGCGGCCGCCAAAAAGCCTTTACAACGCATGCTTGATTTTGCCGAAGCGCAAAAGAAACGCGTGACAGCGAGCGGTGACATTGTCAAAGACCGCGCACTATTTGCTAACGTTGGAGCTGCCTAATATGAGTGAGGCGCATACAGCCGCTAATACAAGCACCCCTGCTGATGATATCCATGGCGTCAGACACACAGATGTGTTGATCATTGGCGCAGGTCTTGCAGGATTGAGCACGGCGCTGGCCTTACCGCAAACACTTAACGTGACGATACTAAGTAAAGCGGCGCTGGACGTTTGCTCCAGTCATTATGCTCAAGGCGGTATCGCGGCAAGTTTGGATGCCAAAGACTGCGCCGCTGATCATATCGCTGATACGCTCATCGCTGGCGCAGGATTGTGCGAGGCAAAAAACACCACAGAGATACTAAGCTCAGGCGAGCAAGCGGTGCAATGGCTGTGCGAGCAAGGCGTGCCCTTTACTCGCCTCCCAAAACAACACGCGCCAGCAGAAAAAATAGCGACATTAAACAGGCTTAAAACCCTTTATCAGAGAGGCTTTGAGACGACAGCCTTACAAACCAGCGACTTACACTTGACCAAAGAAGGCGGCCATGGCTGCCGGCGCGTCGCTCATGCTGATGATGCCACTGGCCGACATATTATGGAAGCCCTCGTTATAAAAGCGCAAGCGGCGTCTAATATCACCATCCTGCCCTATCATGAAGCGCTTCATCTGCTAAAAAATACTGACAATCATTGCCGAGGTGCACTTGTTTTTGATCATGACAACCAGCGCACGCTGACTTTTTATAGTCGCGCAGTGGTGTTGGCCAGTGGCGGTCTAGGACAGTTGTTTAAACGTGCCAGCGCACCCAATGTCTGTGTCGGCGATGGCGTGATGATGGCATGGCAAGCAGGTTGCCGCTTGGCAAATCTGGAGTTTATCCAATTTCATCCGACAGGTTTGGCGCTTGATGACAGTAGTTTTTTAATCTCTGAAGCCCTGCGCGGCGAAGGTGGAAGGTTATATTGTCCGCAGACGGGTAAACGCTTTATGCTAGATATTGACGCACGCGCAGAGTTAGCACCGCGAGACATCGTCGCTCGTGCTATCGCCGAGCAAATTAGCATCAATGGACTTGGCCATGTTTATCTTGATGTCAGTCATTTGCCAGCGCCATTTCTACAAGCGCACTTTCCGCAGATTTATCAAACACTATTAGACCTTGGCATCGACATCACCACCAACCCGATCCCAGTTGCCCCCACCGCGCATTATAGCTGCGGCGGCGTGGTTACTTCTGCTAATGGCTTGACCGATGTGACAGGGCTCTATGCGGCGGGAGAGGTTGCTTATACAGGCCTACACGGCGCCAATCGCTTGGCCAGTAACTCGTTACTAGAGTGCGTGGTGGTCGGGCGCCATATCGCCGCCGATATCCCGCGCTATCTACAAGCAACTAAAAAACCAGATGCCACGTCCATTTATACTAACTCAGAGCAGTCCATCTATGATATTTGGACCCCGCCGATGCTGGCAGACTGTCAGCGTATTACCTTGCCATCGTCCATTGAATACCAACGCCATGCTAATGACCATCACAACGTCAATGTCCGCACCAGTACAAATACTGACATCGCTGGCATAACCACCCTATTAAAAGCGTTAATGACCTCGCATCTGGGCATCACTCGTAGCGCCGAGCAATTAGAACAAGCGCTGGTACAAATTCAGAAGTGGCAGCAGCAGCTTAACTGCGTAAACCCCAATCAAATAGCTATCGGTAATAAGGATAAGGCCGCTATTCTAAATGGTTTGCCTTACTTTCAATTAGCAAGACAGTTGCAGTTAGCGACCTTAATTATACAGTCGGCTTATCAGCGTCATGAGAGTCGCGGCGGGCATTACCGCAAGGATTATCCAAACTTAGCGAGCAAACCTAAAGTGAGTGTGATTAACCCTCTATCAGACAGTCTGCCTAGCCATATTGATGGATCTGATAAACTTGCTATAGTCAGTCAAAAATATAGCCACCAAGATAATCATTCGGAATCAACCGTTGGCGCCCTATAAAATAGTGAGAATATGGCAATTTTTGTCCACTCGTTCCAGCATTTATAGCCTAATATGATACAATCTCCAGCTTCCTAAAAATGCCTTCAAAAAGCTGCGAGCACATCATCATGCAAAGCCTAGTTACCCTTGTTTTGGTATTAATGCCAATGTTTATTGGCTTTGCCATCCCCTCTAATCCTAAAATGACTAGGCTTGCTGATAAAGGCTTGTCGTACTTGGTTTATGTCATCTTAACCCTTATCGGTATTGAGCTGTCACAAGTAGAAGGGCTGGGTAACCAAATAGGCGAAATCGCCCTATATGTCACCATCTTATCGATACTGACCATTGGCAGTGGCTTGTTTGCGCTTATGCTTTTTGACCGTCTGCGCCCGTGGCATGCCAAAAAACCCAGCGTCAAATCCAAAGAGCACCGCGTCAGTATCCGCGGTAGCTTAGCACAAGTGATTTGTGTCGTGATTGGCATGGTGATTGGTTATTTTTTACCGGCAGGTTATATGCCGCCTGAAAACACCATGACCGTCATGCTGATGATATTGATCTTATTGGTCGGTATCGGCCTCAAAGGCTCAGGCATCACCCTAAAAGAAGTTCTGCTCAATAAGCGCGGGGTTGAGATGAGTATTATCTTTACGTTATCGATATTGGTGGGCGGCCTTGTCTTTGCGCTGATATTTAGCGATGTATCGTGGACCAAAGGCTTGGCGCTGGCGTCTGGATTTGGCTGGTATTCGCTATCGGCCATCGTCATGACCGATGCTTATGGGGCGATTTGGGGCAGTGTGGCGCTATTTAATGACTTGATACGTGAGTTTTTTGCCTTGATATTTATTCCCGTGTTTATGCGTAAATATCCATCAGCTTCAGTAGGTCTTGGAGGCGCGACCAGTTTGGATTTTACCTTGCCTATCATTCAACAATCAGGTGGCCTAAAAGTTGTGCCACTGGCGATTAGTTTTGGCTTTATTATTAATATTGTCTCGCCCGTACTGATGGTGGCGTTTTCGGCGTTGGGGTAAGGTTAAATTTTGACGGTTTATCAAAATTTGCCATTATTCAAAAGGCTTACAGTGCTTAGCGTATCCACCATATCTTTGAATATTAGATTTATATTTAAGATTCATTAAATCATTGACTAAACTACTCGCCATTAATGTCGCGCGGCGTTGTTTTGCCTCAAGGCCGTTAAGATTAAGTGCTTTAAAACTAGGGGTTATATAGTCTGTTTCTTTAACTAAGATTTTATTTGAGCAATCATAAGTACGGATACGCTTAGGATCAATATCATGTTGCAAGACTAACGTGTTTTTGATACTAAGGGCGCGATTGCGTGATAAAGAATCGAAACCGAGCGTCACTACAGTATCTTCATCCATTTCATTAGTGGCTACATGACCAAAAATAAAAACACTGGCTTCTGGATACTCATTGATTTTCTCTGCCATTTTTATAAAATCTGCATTATAAATATCAGGTAGTTGACTGCTCATAGGTAGAAAAAATCCCCTAAACTCCATTTCGAGTGCATCACCACCCTCAATTATTATTTTACAGCCTTTAGCATCGACCACTACGTTAGGTGGCGTTTCAGGGCACTCATCTATATCATCAAGCACACCATCGCCATCTAAATCGCTATCCGCCTGCATCGTCCTGATGTTTTCATATTGCGGTATAGTTTTGGGCGGTACAGTTTCGGTAGTTTGGCAGCCAGCTAATATTATAGATGCTGCTAGTAACAACAACGTGCGATGGGTTTTAATGGTCATTATTACGCTCTCTTCATCTAGAATAACTAAAGGCCTTGCCTATCATCACTTTCACGTTTTTTAAAATGCTCAATATATTACTCAACATTACTAATAAGCGCATAAATACGCTGGTTGAGCCAACTGTTTTCGGCATCATTTAGCGCAATCGGGCGCTCTGATCCATGGTAAACGGTCTTAATACGATCAGGATCAATATTATGTTTCATGATCATATAATTTTTAATCCCTTCCACACGGTATCTTGATAATGTTTGATTGGCGCTAGTTTCTTCACGCTTGGATATATGCCCTTCAACACGCATGACAGCGTCCAAATGATCTTGCATTTTTTTGCCTGCGTTATCTAGCTGTTCATAATACCCACTTTTTATCTCACTGCTATTTTCATCATAATAGGCTCTAGCTTCCATCATAAATTCGTTTTCACCAAAAAGTAAGGAATGGGGACAGCCTCTTTCATCGATGACTACATTCCACGGCGTAGCAGGACATTGGTCGATGTCGTCAGGAACGCCATCGCCATCTGAGTCTAAAACCGCTGGAACGACGGGCGATACGATAGGCGTTTGCTGATTAGCCGCTACTAATTGTGGCGTAGTTTGACATGCGGATAAGACCAAAGCGCTGCCAAAAATAATAATCGCCGAATATATACTTTTTTTCATAGCAAACTCCTTTTCAGTTAAACCCCACTCGCCTGCTTCGCAAACAGTTTCATCAACGGCTTAATTTTCCCCACGCGGTACATGCCTTCGCTACGAATCTGCTGAATCAGACGCATCTGCGCAAGCGAGCCTGCAAACAGCCAATTAAGCGCCGAAAAGCTGTGCATCATCAGGCTATTATGCGGACGACGCAGACGCTCATAGCTACGCAAGGTTTGGTTCGTGCCCCACAGCTTATTGCCACTGCGCGCATAGTCGTGCATCAACTGCTCACTTAGCGCCTTCACATCGAGCATGCCCAGATTTAACCCCTGACCTGCCAGCGGATGCACACCATGGGCGGCATCGCCTATTAGCACCAAATTGTCCTGTACATAACGCTTCGCTTGCTGCGCGGTCAGTGGAAAGCTGGCGATGGACTCTATCTGCTCGATTGCGCCCAGCTCATAGTGACTGGCAGCGGCCAATTTATCAGCGATCTCGCGCTCGTCTTCCTCGAGCAAAGCCAGTGCATAATTGCGCGGCAGTGTCCAGACAATGGACTGCCAATGCTGCGGATTGGCTTTATCTTCATCAGTGATATCCGCTAATGGCAACAGAGCCAGTGTGCCGGTCGGTAGCATGGCTTGGCGTGCGGTCGCTTGATGGGGCTTGGCAGTCTGAATCGCACAGCAAATCGCGGTTTGCTGATAGTCAAGCGTGTCCAGCCCAATCGCCGCCTGCTGACGGACAAACGAGCCACGACCATCGGCACCGACGAGCAGATGCGTATCGATAGCAGCGCCGTCCGCTAGCGTCACACGGTAGCCCTGCTGCATCCCGCGCCAGTCCATATTGACGACTTTTTGCCCTGCGATGACGGTCAGATAATCACTGACATCATCCTCAGACAGACGCTGCCATAAGGCATATTCGATGACCGCTGGTTCAACCATACTGCCAAGCAGCTCTGGCGCACTGCGGCCACTATCACCAAATAATAGCTCACCCATACCATTGAGTTGCCATACCTGCATCTGCGAGTAATCCGCCTTACGCCCCGATAGTGCTATTTTTCGCCAAGCGCCTACGTCTTTTAGCAGCGCAATACTGGCGCGGCTCATCGCATAAACGCGGGCATCTCGCTTGCCAAGAACCTGTTGCCATGCAGACTCATCTCGAGCAGGACGCGCATCGATTAAGGTCACGGGCATTTTGGCTTGTGCCAGCTTTAGCGCCAGCGTCGCACCGACGATACCGCCGCCGATAATGAGTGTATGGTTGTTTGTCATAAGTTAGCTCTCGATATCAGGACGTATTAAACATTTTAAACATTTAAAAATAAACACTGCTACTGGTCAAAGTACTACTGAAAATTCTTGCATCACTTTAGTTATGGAGATAGTCGTTCCACTATAAAATAAACACAGTGCTACTGGGATGAATTTTATGCAGCCTCTGGAGTGACAAAGTCACACAGCAAGCAAGGGAAATTTATACCAGTAGCACGCTGGCATAGCTGTATTTTTCTTATTTAGGATTCACTATATTACGATTTTAAACCCATTGCATAATTTGCCACCAGCGGTTTGATATTGGGCAGTTTATCAAACGCCACCAGTGCCATATTACGCGCCAATTTGATGGCAGGATTGGGATGGGTAAAGCCATGGACGACCGCATCACAAAAACGAATGACGCGTTTTTGGTCCGTTTGTCGGGATTTTTCGTAGCGCGTGAGCAATGCCGGACTACCGATATCCTCGCCTCGCAACACTTGCGCGCTCAGCATTTTTGCCAGTACGTGAGCATCGCGCATACATAGATTAAAGCCTTGACCTGCCACTGGGTGCAAGGTGTGGGCAGCATTACCCATGATGACGCAGCGGCCAGCGACTTGCTTATCTGCCAGTACGCGTGTCAGCAGATAGGCACCGCGGCGACCAGAGTTGACAAACGTGCCAGCACGATCGCCAAATGCCTCCTGCAACGTCGCCAAAAAATGCGCATCGTTTTCTAGATATTTATCTTCTTCACCGGTTGGGCAGACCCAAACCACCGAGCGTCTGTAGCCTTTTTGATATTCCTCATTGCCATCGCCTTCTGGGTCGGTCAATGGCAGCACCGCCAGTGGCCCTGCTGGACTAAAGCGCTCAATCGCTTTATGCTCATGCGGCTTGTCTGTCTCTACCACACCGACGATGGCGGTCTGCTGATAGTCATACGTCGTCGTGCCGATGTCTAATAGCTGGCGCACGGTAGAGTCGCGGCCATCGCAAGCGACCAGTAGACTGGCCTGCAGCTGCTGCTCGTGCTCTTCTTCGCCGTAGTAGCTAAAGCTGAGCGTCACGCCATCAGGCTGCTGCTCGACAGCGATGACGTTGGCATTATCAATGATACTAATCAGCGACTCCTGCTGCGCGGCCAGTAGTAGCTTACGCCCCAGCCAAGCGTTTTCCATCACTTGCCCAAACGACTCGACTTGCTCGTCCGCCTTATTTAACTGCGCACGTCCAAAGCTGCCTTGCTCGCTGATCTGTACCGCATCGATGCGGCAGGCATGGCTTTGTAGCTCATCCCACAGCCCAATCTCTTGGTAAATCTGTACTGTGCGCCGCGACAGGGCGGTGTTGCGACTGTCCAAATAATGACTGCGCGTGCTGTCATCGTTTGGACTAATGGTTGGGTAGCTCATCTTTTCTAGCAAAGTACTGGCGATACCGTGATGGGCGAGCAGCAAGGCAAAAGACAGACCCACATGACCGCCCCCTGCGATCAGTACTTGCTGGTCGGTGATTGCCGTTTTATTATTTTTCGTATCGAGAGCCTGATTGACGGTATTCGAATGCGTAGCATTTGTCTTGGTTGACATAGTTGAATGAGTATCTTGTATCATTATTATTCCTATTGGAACTGATTGGATAGAGCGGTTATACACACCTATTAAGTATTTTTATTCAGTAATTGATAGGTATTTGATCGTTTACTAAGGCTTTTATATAACGACTAGACCGTTTTTGGACAGCTGATAGATTACCATAAATTGCCCGAACTTCTGTGTCCTTTACAGAAAGCTTATTATGACACTATCTATAAATACTTCCTCATACAACAGAAAACTGCTATCCACTGTAAGTGTTGCAATCCCCATACAAAAACCAAGCTAACTACCCTTGTATATGGCTTGAAATTTAAAAACTATCAACCATAATAAAGACAAGATAGCTACTTATCATCTTCTATATAATTAACGATTTTACTGTCATCTCTCTACTACTTAAAAGTAATAAGTTTTTACCATTGTTTTATTTATTAAGCCCACAGTTTTGCTGATGTTGAAGAGCAATAATGGGCAACAAATACAAGGATAATCGCTTGACTGATTCTATGAACCGCCGTATAAAGTTTGAATCATTAACTCCAGCGCAGCTTAAGACCGTGCTTGGCGAATACAATAATCACATGAAATACCTACAAGATCGCCTCGATATCAAGATTATTCAACGCCAAGGTGACTTTTGCCTGAGCGGTGATGTGACTGCGGTCGAGCGCGGCGAACGTATCATCTATAAGCTGGTTGACGAAGCCCAAAATACTAAAGACATTAGTGCAGAAGAGCTGCATCTTATCATTCAGTCTAGTATCTCGCGCGAGCAAGATATGGAAGATGAGCAAGAATCTGCCGATGATGAAGACGATGCAGCCGATTTGGATTCGGCAAATGATTTTACCCCTGTTAGTCTACGTACTCGTAAAGGCAAAATCATCCCACGCGGTGGCAATCAGCAGCGTTATGTAAAAAACGTGCTCAGCTCCGATGTGTCATTCGGTATTGGGCCTGCCGGTACGGGTAAAACTTATCTTGCGGTCGCCTGCGCGGTCGATATGATAGAGCGTAATGAGATCGAGCGTATTTTACTGGTTCGTCCAGCGGTAGAAGCTGGGGAGAAGCTAGGCTTTTTACCGGGTGACTTAGCACAAAAAATTGACCCCTACTTGCGCCCATTATACGACGCACTATATGAGATGCTAGGCTTTGAAAAAGTCGGTAAAATGATTGAGCGTCAAATTATCGAAGTTGCGCCACTCGCCTATATGCGTGGTCGTACCTTGAATAACTCGTTTGTCATCTTGGATGAGGCGCAAAATACCACGCCTGAGCAAATGAAAATGTTTTTGACGCGCTTAGGTTTTGGTTCACGCGCCGTCATCACAGGGGACATCTCACAGGTCGATCTACCGCGCGGTACCAAGTCAGGACTGACGCAAGCACTAGATATCCTAAGCGGTATTGAAGAGATTCATATCACTAGGTTCGATTCAAAAGATGTGGTACGCCATCAGCTGGTACAGCAAATTGTTGAAGCTTATGATGTGTTCGATAGTGAACAGCTGCTATTAGAAGAAAAACGCAAACAAGAGCGTATTGCAGAGCAAGAACGTAGACAGGCAATTGCTGATGCAGCCTCCAAGCTGTAGCTAAGCATCTTTAAACAGTGTCTGTCTAACTCAAAAGACCGGATTACTAAAAATAGTGATCCGGTCTTTTAATTAACATTAAATAAAAGTAGGGCGTGTTGATAAGCATAATATAGTGAGTTCAGTACAAAAACGTTACAGTGGGACTGGGATGAATTTTACGCAGCATCTGTCGGCGTAGGCACAGCACGCAAGAAAAATTTATACCAGTTCCACGTTGACATACAATGTATCTGTTTTATTTAGAATCAACTATACCTCTCCTTAAGGTGAAGCTATGAACCAATCTAACAACGATAATATAAACGTACTAAAGACAAGTGAACTAGACAAGGTTGAGCTTGATGTCAGCGCTATTGATAGTATCGATGAGGGGTTAATCAGTTGTTACTATAGTGAAGATCGTCTATTACCAATCATGGTTGCAACTTTAAAATATATAGATAGACATCTCGAGAACGGACTGACGCTCCCCTACTTCGCTGATATCAGCCTTGAGATATGGCAGGATAAAGTTAAAGCGCTAGATATATATATTACTGACAAGATTGAAGGTCGTGAATTAAATTTGGAAGCACGGGGCAAAGATTATGCGACCAATATTTTGTCTTACCCAAGCGAGATGCCAGTTAATATTATTGAGCTGATGCCAACACTGCCACTGGGAGAGCTTATTATTTGTCATGAAGTCGTGGCGCATGAAGCTATAGAGCAAGAAAAAACGCTGACGCAGCATATTAGCCATTTACTGGTACATGGTATGCTACATTTACTAGGTTTCGATCATGAGCTTGGACAAGCTGAGCAAGAGGAGATGGAAGGGTTTGAGATAGAGATTTTGGCAAGTCTCAACCTACCAAATCCCTATCTACCAAACGCTTGATTCTGACGAGGTCAGTTTTTTGACCTAATCAATCTCTTAAAATAATCAGTCCTTGGTCATGGGCAGTTTTTGTGATTGGCCCATCTGGTTAATCATCTGATCTAAGCCTTTGACATGGACGCTACGCTGCGGGAATGGAATCTCAATCTTCTCATCATCTAAAGCGTACTTAAACTGCTCAAGCAAATCACACTGCATGGTCCACCAATCAGCATTGGTTGTCCAAACATTGAGAGTCAAATCTACCGAGTTATCGCCAAGATTGGTCACGCGCACGATAGGCTCAGGATCTGTAAAGGCCATCGGGTTGTTTCTGGCCAAGCTTAGCATGACCTCTTTGGCGGTTTTGATATTAGCATCATAACCAATACCGACTGTGATGTCGACGCGGCGGTTTGGCAGCGCGGTATAATTGATCACAGCTGATGTGGTGATATCACCATTCGGAATGATGATATCGTGATTATTAATCGTGGTAAGATGGGTATTAACCAAAGTAATTTCAGTAACTGTCCCTGTGTAACTGCTAATCTGTACATAGTCACCAGTTACAAACGGCCGAAAAGTCACAATCATAATGCCAGCAGCAAAGTTTGACAACTGATCTTTTAACGACAGACCAATCGCGACCGCAGCACCGCCCAATATAGCAACGACTGAGGTGGTTTGTACACCAACTTTGCTCAGTGCGGCTAAGACCACAATGACCAGCAACACCCCATACATAAGACGACCCAAAAAGCTGGCAACAGTATCATCTAAGCGGCTACGTAACATGATACTATGAGCAAATGTCACGGCCTTCTTGGCAAGCCAGCGCCCTACCACGAATATTAGTATCGCTAAAGCCACTTTAAACACTAAGCTTAATGCATTATTTGTTAGTGTCGCAACATCAATAGTAAAACCTAAAAATTCCATACCGACTCTTTATTCTGTAGCTTTGTTTGTTTATCAGATTTACGATCACAATCGGATGCCAGTTATTATTTTGATAGCTTTGGTATCTTAACCTGGTTATCCTGACAGTTTATACCCTATTTTGTTCAATAAGTCTTTTATACTCTATCTATAAATCCGTTGTTCTTTGTCCGCTTATATTTAATAAGTTACTTCTACTTTATCACTATAACGATAGGTACGTATCAAACGAAGCTCAACAATATCGCTCATATCTGCGGTAAATTTGCCAAAGGGTGCAGCTTGCCGTACTGACTGCTTGGCAGCTTCATCCAATATCGTCGAGCCTGAGCTTTCAAGTAAGCGAATGGCTTTAATATTGCCATCATTGCTAATAATCACCATAAGACGCACTTCACCTGTGATACCTTGGGCACGTGCCTGCACTGGATAGTGCAAGTTACCAACTCGTTCGACATGTTCACGGAAGGTTTCGATATAGTCTGCTGCAGCACCGCGCGTCGTCGAATTGCTATCAACGGTCACCACTTTAGATTTGGTAGCATATACCTGTTGACGTTGAGACAACTGCGCCTCTAAAGCTGCAATCTGCTGACGTAGTCTCTCCTCTTGCGCCATCATATCATCTTGCGCTTGCTTGCTGTCATTATCAGCTTCTACATCAGCCTTACGCCAGCTCAAAGTGGTACGTAGATAACTCTCTTGATAACGCTGTTGACGTACTTGGCGCTGCAGATTGATAACATCTTGCGTTTTACTTATCTGCTCTGAGGTTAATGGACTTGTTTGGACGCTTTCTTGTCGCACTTGTTGACGTACTGAGCCGCTGCCTTGTTGGGAAGCGTTAGCAATATAATGAGCATCTTCGTTTGGCTGCATATTGTCTGTCAAAGCTTTTGCCACGTCTTGCATCAACGCGGCGGGATCTTGTCCCATAGAAAAGCTGATGCCAAAAATAAGGATGCCATGTACTAATAATGCAATAACAATAGCCACTGGTAAACTAAAATCACGCGTCGCAGCAGGGGTAGAAAAATGATAGCTTTGAGAGTCTTTAATATGGGCCACAATAAATCTCAAATTATAAGCTTAAAAACAGCGGTCATCGTTTTGATACGAACATACCGCATTATGTAGATTGTAGCCCTCTTATAAGCAATAATTATGCCGATCAATCGTTGTAACTGCGTCATCATAACATGAGCAGCAGTTATATCGCTATAATGTCACTTTATCATAGCCAAAACGCAAATAAGGCTTGAGACTAGAAGCGTTACGACCCAACTATGTATGTTTGCTTGGTATTCTTCGTTATGTTTTTTAGGTTATTTGCTACAATATAAGGCCTTACGTTTTGTAGCGTGCTATTTTGCTATATACTATTTTCACTCGTCATAGTGCTATCTGCGTTATCAATTAGCGTCTGACAGCCAATCATGTAGTAAAAATAATCCTACTATAATCATAAGGATAACAAGTTTGAGTAACTTTGATAACTTTGACAACTTCTCCGATAATCTTGGCTATCAATTCAACGAATCATTTAGTGATGGTTGGGAGAGCCTAACCCAAAGTATTAAGAATATTTATAATAAAACTGCCGATAAGCTTGATGACGAATTGGCTTTGCCTGTTGCGCAAAAATACGTCAACGATGCATTGCAAAAGTTCGTCACGGACAATGTTAAGTCTATCTTAGAGTTGAGAGTTGAGTTACATGATGACTGGTTTCGTCTATACTGTACAGTAAATGCTGCTGGTATATATGCTGAAGTAGCTGGTAACTTTAGCTTAGTACATGCTCAACTTGATCGTAACGTACAGCGTTTTGTGTTTGGACAACTGACTTATACAGATGTGCTTAACTTACGCTGCGAATCATTCTTAAAGCTTCAAGGGGTCAAACTTGCTATCTGGTTTTATCATAGCGTCCTAAAAAAAGATCCTCTAGGCGTAATCCTAACTTACATCAATATTGCTCGTGCTAAAGAAGATATTATTTATCTCGATATCAATCGCTGGCTTAAGAAGAACCAAAAAATCATGAGTACCCTACACAAGGTACAGGTAAATTACGGAGAGGTTGAAGAAGATCAATTGATTCTAAAAGCACAAATTAATTATCGCGATTTACTGGGCGGTAGTAGTGGTGAAGATATCATTGGTGATGATGATGAACCCGAATTAATGCAAGGACCTATCCATCCTGTAGATGACGCAACTGAGCCCAGTACAGAATAGCTACGATCTATATTACAGCTTTTATTGGGTAACAAAAAACGCTGCCAATCATCAG
>NZ_LNUO01000043.1:0-32137 GCF_001462175.1 Psychrobacter sp. ENNN9_III | reverse complement strand
CTGCCAATCATCAGATTGCAGCGTTTTTTTAATCATTTGTCATTACTCTCAGAGCCAATGACTTATCTATCGATTACCAATAGTTTTCTACTGCAATGTTCCCTTCACCGCGGCGATTCATAACAAAACCCAACTCTTTTAATGTCTCTTTGGTATCTTCTACCATTTCCGGATTACCACATAGCATCACATGGGCGCTATCGTTATCTAGCTTTATGCCAGCCCGCTTCTCAAGCTCACCATTTAATAATAATTGTGGCAAACGCTCGCTAAGCGCTCCTTCCATAGGCTCACGAGTCACAATCGGCACAAAGATTAAGCGAGCAGGATTATCCACCAATGTGCCAAAGTCGTCTTGCAACTGCTTTATTTGCTCAACGTACGCCAGCTCCTCTTTTGAGCGCGCACTATAGGCTAGGACGATATGCTCATAGTCTTGCCATGTTTGCAAATCTTGCAGCATTGATAAAAATGGTGCCAAGCCAGTGCCAGTTGCAAGCAACCATAAGTCTTCTGGTAAGGGTTTTTGATAGCGAGCTAAAGTCAAAAAGCCAAATGGCATAGTATTGAGGAGTAACTCATCCCCCACTTGTAGATGCTGCAACTGTGAGGTAAACGCCCCATCCGGAATCACGATAGAGAAAAACTCCAGCACTTCATCAAATGGTGAAGATACTATCGAGTAAGCGCGGTAAATATCCTCATCCGGCGCGGCGTCAGTTATTTGACTTGGTGCCTTGTCTTGCTGCTTATAGTATTGTAGCTTACTGGGGTTAACGCCTAAACGTACAAATTGACCTGCAGTAAACTTAAAGCTGTCTGGACGCGTTACGGTAAAACTAAACAGATTGGGGGTCCAAGTGGTCTTACTCAGTACTTTAACGGTTTGAATATTGTCTTCACTCATAATAATTAGTCACTTATATCTTGTTAATTTTTGCGTGGTTTATTAAAACGAACAAATAAAAAAGATGCGCCAAGCTTATCATAAACTCAGCGCATCTTGGTTTTCTATCAGTAACTGTAATAGCTCAATCGAAGCTTATTAGCCCTTGTATAAACTGTATGTTACCAGATACGTGCCATACTCGACCATACAATCATACTGTTGGGTAATATACCAAAGAAAATAATCACTGCGGTCACACCGATGACCATCAGTCCACCCATACGAATGCCCCATTGCCCTGCTACGTCAAACTCAATAAACTCTTTTGGACGTTTAAACAGTGTCAGCATGACACGTAAATAGTAGAACAAACCAATGGCACTACCCAAAATAATCATCGCAGCCAAGAACCAGTTCGTACCCTGAACAGCTGCCAGTATGGCAAATAACTTGGTAATAAAGCCAGCCGTCAATGGAATACCAGCCAATGAGAGCATCATAATTGTCATAACAGCCGTTAGTACCGGACGACGCCAAAACAATCCTTGATAATGTATCAGCTCATCAGCTTCACCGGCCAATCGATAAGGGCTAGACATTAAAGTCACAACACCGAACGCACCGATAGAAGTAAAGGCATAAACGGCCATATACATGCTAGTGATACTATCAGCAGCACTACCAATACTGACAATCACAATCAACACATAACCCATATGAGCGATAGAAGAGTACCCTAGTAGGCGCTTTAAATTGGTTTGACGTACTGCCAATAAGTTTCCGACCAAAATAGACAAGGTTGCCATGACCATAATTAGTATCTGTACTGATGGTAATGCCAATAAAGCCGTATCAATCAAAAAGCGGACAGCAAGTGCCATCATTGCAACTTTGGAGACTGAAGCCAGATAAGTCGCTATAGGAGCTGGCGCTCCCTCGTATACATCTGGCGTCCACATATGAAAAGGAGCTGCTGATAGCTTAAAAGCAATACCAAACATCATTAATGCCGTACCCAATATCAGTAATGGTGATTCAAATATATCACCCAATACTAAGCTAATAGGTTTGAATGCCAATGAGCCAACTTGGGCATAAATGAAAGCCATCCCCATCAATAAGGTAGCAGAGGCAGTCGCTGACAATACTAAGTACTTAAGCCCCGATTCAAGTGAGCGATTACGTAAAAAAGTATAAGACAGTAGGCCGTATAGCGGTATAGACAAAAGCTCTAAGCTCATAAAGAATGCCGCCATATGCTGCGCCGATACCATTAAGAGCGCGCCAGTGGTCGACACCAACATCAGTAAGTACAGCTCATCTTTATTGTCTTTAAGATTGGCCAAATACGCGTAAGCTAATGTACAACATGCCAATGCACAGATAAAAATAACGACCATATTAAACTGAGCAAAATTATCGATTACAAATAACTGCTCAGCGCTTGGCAATGCATATCTGCTGTCTATTACTCCTCCTATTTGTGCAAGTAGGATAAATAGACCAACGTTTAGTCCAGTTACCGTAATAGTGCCAGTGATAACATGCGAGCGCTTAATAGTAATCGCAATCATGGCCAATAACGTTGTAACCACTACTGCAATGATTGGTGCATAAGGCATTAGCCCCATCAAATCATTCATCGTAATATCATTCATGACTTAACGTGCCTCCATTGCATCAAGTAACTGTGACGCATCTACTTGAGTGATTTCACTGTAGACATACGCATTATTAATCCACTGCATGGCTTGACTTGATGTATCCAGTATCGGCTGCGGGTAAAGGCCAAGCCATACCAATCCAGCCGCTAACATAAGTAATAATGACAGCTCACGTTTGCCCAGGTCTTTTAATTTGCGTGTTGGCAAACCATGTGATTTGGTCTCGTGCAACGCCACCTCTTCAATATTATTAATCCCAAACAGTGCGCGGTAAATTAAGATTAAAGAATATAAACCAGCCAACACTAAGCTAAAGGTTGCTAGTACTACAAATACGGGGTACTGAGCAAATGCGCCAAATAAAATCATGAATTCACCGATAAAGTTACCTGTACCAGGAATACCTAGAAGTGCCGCGCAAAAGAACATCAATATTGGAGCATAATAACGGAACTGTCCCCACATACCGCCCATCAAAGTCAAATCACGAGTATGTAGACGCTCATAGAGCTGCCCTGCCATAATAAATAGAGCAGCCGAGCTAAGCCCGTGTGCAAGCATCTGAATCATTAAGCCTTGCAGACTGAGTAATGTACCTGCATAAATCGCCAAAACCACAAAGCCCATATGCGAAATACTGGTATAGGCAAGCAAGCGCTTCATATCGGTTTGCATAAAGGCCAGCCATGCCCCATAAAAGATACCAATCGTACCTAACGTAATCGCAATCGGTGCAAACTCTTGAGACGCTGCAGGAAATAAAGGTAATACAAAACGAATCAAACCATAAGCTGCTGTCTTGATTAGTACCCCTGCCAAGTCCACCGAGCCTGCTGTTGGTGCCTGCGCGTGAGCATCCGGCAACCAGCCATGAAAAGGAATAATTGGCAACTTGACGGCAAAACCAATAAAAAAGCAAAGCATGATTGGATATTCCCAGCCGCCAAGTGGCGTACCGAGCAAGTCATTATAATTAAAGCTAACCACACCGCGATTGGCATAATTGAATAGTACTAATAACAAGATACCAATGAGCATGATAAGCCCAGAAGCTTGGGTATAGATAAAGAACTTGGTGGCAGCGTATTCTTTAGTCTTACCACCAGCGACATCATGACCCCAGATAGCAATCAAGAAATAGATAGGAACCAGCATCATCTCCCAAAAGAAAAAGAAGAGGAACATATCAATCGCTAAGAACACGCCTATAACGCCGCCCAAACTCCATAACAAGTTCAGATGAAAAAACCCAACACGGCGTTGAATCTCATTCCATGAACAAGCAACAGCAGCAACACCAAGTAACCCTGTCAGTGCAATCATCAGCAGCGACATACCATCTATTGCTAAATGAAAGCTAATACCAAAACTTGGTATCCATGGCACATTATATTCAGCGACCCATGGCACAGCAGATTGTGGTGCTATGACTTGCTTACTCATGCCTGAAAAGTCGCCATACTGCCATAATACAAGTGACAACCCAAAGGTCAGCATCATGCCGATCAAAGCAATCCACCGCGGCAGACGCTTGTTTATTCGCTCAACCAACCAGCATAACAACCCTGCAATAAATGGAATTGCAATCAATGCTGGCAGCATCCACGTTTGTTGTAACTCTATCATCTTATACCACCGTCATCATTACCAGCACTAACAGCACAGCCATACCCAAGCCAAAACTTGCAGCATAACCTCGAAGTGACCCTGTTTGCGTTGCAGACATCGCTTTGTTCCCTGCTGATGCCAACATAGGTAATATGTTCCATGTTTTATCAATGGGATCGGCTTTAAATAAGCGACCAATGAATAAAAAGGGTTTTACGAAAATCAAATCGTATAGCGCATCAAAGCCCATACCGTTATAGCACCAGTAATATAGCGCGCCACCAATACTTGATTGTTTAAAGCGCGATAACATCCGGCCCTTATCAACCACATATAATAAAGCTGCTAATATCAATCCAGCCAGCATTGCACCCATCGCGATATATTCCGCCGTATGTTTGGCGTGCGCTTGACCTGCAACTTCTAATAAATGCCCTACGCTCTCTGGCAACACACCTTGTAACGGTGGCGTTATGAGTGCGCCCACTGCCGTGGATAGTACTAACAGTACAGTCAATGGCAACCAATACGACACACCAGATAATTTATGTGCAGGTGTTTTCTCTTCACCAAAAAAGACGATCCAAATCATACGGAAAGTATAGATTGCCGTTAAGAATGCACCGAATACACCCATATAGAATAAAACTTGATGACCGGTAGCATAGGTCTCCCAAAGAATGGCTTCTTTAGAGTAAAAACCTACCGTCACCCAAGGTATGGCTGCAAGCGCACCGCCACCGACGATATAGCACCAAAATACCAATGGTATCTTTTTGCGTAAGCCGCCCATCTTAAAGATATCTTGCTCGTGATGAACTGCAAGGATGACTGCACCTGATGATAAGAATAGCAAGGCTTTAAAGAAAGCATGAGTCATTAAGTGGAAGATAGCTCCTTGCCATGCACCAACGCCGAGCGCTAAGAACATATAACCGATTTGGCTCATGGTCGAATACGCTAGGATACGTTTAATATCTGTTTGTACCAATGCACAGAATCCGGCGACAACAAGCGTCAATGCGCCTACTGCTCCAACCCAATATAAAAGAATACCAGGAGTCAAAATAAATAACGGATGCATACGTGCGATTAAATAAACGCCTGCGGTTACCATGGTCGCCGCGTGAATCAATGCAGATACCGGTGTCGGACCTGCCATCGCATCAGCAAGCCACGTATGTAATGGCAACTGCGCTGATTTACCCATCGCACCGCCAACCAACATCATAGTGGTCAACATCATTGTTGGATTATTAAGATCAACCACCTCTGGCGCACGCGTAATAATCTCTTGAATATTGAGCGTACCAAATTCACGAAACAGCAAAAACAGTCCAAATGCTAAGAAGACATCACCGACACGAGTAACGGTAAAGGCTTTCATCGCAGCTCGGCCATTGGCACGATCTTCAAAGTAAAAACCAATCAATAGGTATGAACAGATACCCACGCCTTCCCAGCCAAGATAAAGTAGTAATAAATCATCTGCGAGTACCAGCAACAGCATGCTGGCAACAAATAGGTTCATATAACTAAAAAAACGGGCAAAGCCTTTATCACCTTTCATATACCAAGCGGCAAACAGATGAATCAAAAAGCCAATACCAGTGATAATCCCAGTCATAGTCAATGCTAAACCATCAAAGCTTAGAGCAAAGCTTGGTGCAAAGTCGCCAACTTGAAACCATGTCCATAGCGGTACTTGTATTACGGTACCTGCTGGATTGTCCAGCAAAAAAGTGTAACTGGCAATCAAGGCACACAATGCTGATAACAGCATGCTTCCAACACCAACGAATGCAGCTGCTTGTTCAGTCAGCTTGTCACGCATAAAGGCTAATATTAAAAAGCCAATGAGCGGAAGTATAAAGGTTAATGGTAATAAACTCATGACATCATCCCTTCATCTCATTGGCGCTATCGACATCGAGATGCCCACGCTTATGGTAAAACTGTAGTAATATTGCCAAACCGATGGCTGCCTCAGCTGCTGCTAGTGTCAAAATAAAGATAAACATAATCTGTCCGTCTGGATCGACCCAGCGGCTACCTGCCACTACAAAAGCTAATGCTGCCGCATTCATCATAATCTCAAGACTCATTAGCATGAATAAAAAGTTACGACGTACCATGACACCGCATAGTCCAATAGCGAACAATATACCTGCCAAAATTAGTCCATGGCTCATAGGTATCATACCCAGTACACCTTGCGCCTCAGTAGCGGGCTGCACTAAGCCTACTACCTCATGGGCGAACGGGACGTTGGACACATCTTGTGCCACGCTCGCTGCTAATATCATCAGTCGGACTCCTTACGCGTGACTCGCTGTACACCTACATAGTCATGTGGATCTACTTCTTTGTATTCGTATGGTTCAGCTATCTTTACGGCATCACTAGCTTTATGACTACCGGCATTCTCATGTTCTATAATACTACCCACACTTGGTTGGAAGTCTTGACTGTCGTTACCCATGATCTCATCATCTACAGACTCTTTGCCCAAATGATAAGCAGCAACTAGAGCTGCCAATAATAGCAGCGCGGCTACCTCAACCAACATGACATACTTAGTAAACAGTGCCGTACCAACCGCTTTAGCAGAAATAGACGTACCGCCAATCATGGCGACTTCATTATGATTAAGACCAATCATCGCATACAGCACAACCGCGATAATGACAGTCAGCCCAGTTGGTACTGCCCATGTTCCTGCACTAAGCCAACGCTCCTCACGAGCATCATTAGCCATGCCCAAATTCAGCATCATAATGACAAAAACGAAAAGCACCATAATTGCACCAGCGTATACAACGATCTCAAGCGCCCCAGCAAAGGGCGCACCCAGTACGAAAAATACACCGGCTATCGCTAACAATGATACGATCATCGATAAAATAGCATGGACTGGGTTGGCATGAGTGACCACACGCAGACTAGCAAAAATAGCGACTGCTGCAAGTGAATAAAAACCTGCTAGCTCAGGGTTGTTTAAGATATTCATCATGGCAGCAAGCTCCGAAGATCAATAGGTGCGGCTTCATTTTGTGCAGCCCCTTTTGGTTTATCTGCCACGGCCATACCAGAGACGCGATAATAGTTATAGTCAGGATATTTACCCGGTCCTGAAATAAGTAAATGCTCTTTCTCGTAGACCAGATCCTGACGATTATACTCACCCAACTCAAAATCTGGTGTCATTTGAATCGCTGTCGTTGGACACGCTTCTTCACACAATCCACAAAAGATGCAGCGTGAAAAATTGATTCGGAAAAACTCTGGATACCAGCGTCCATCATCACGCTCAGCTTTTTGTAGTGAGATGCAACCAACTGGACACGCTACTGCACATAAGTTACAAGCAACGCAGCGCTCATCACCGTCTGGATCACGAGATAATATAATACGTCCACGAAAACGCGGCGGTACTGGTACAGGCTCTTCAGGATACAATATAGTATCGCGTGGCCTAATCGCATGGCTATTAACCATCCACATGCTGCGGACAATGGTAAAAATACCAATGACAATCTTTTTTATCGTAGTAAACATGGGATTATTATCCTTATCAGCATTACTTTAGATCTTTACCAAAACTACAGTGCTGGAGAAAACATCAATATAACAGCAGCAGTAATCAGTAAATTGATCAAAGTAACTGGCAGACAGACTTTCCAACCAAAATTCATCACCTGATCATAACGCGGACGCATGAGTGAGCCGCGAGCCAAAACAAACATGGTCATAAAAAATAGCGTTTTTATCATGAACCAAAAAGCTGGCGGGATAAATGGAATATCTAAATTAAAGGGCGCAAGCCAGCCCCCAAAGAACAAACAAGTCATCAGCGCAGAAATGAGTACCACATTGACATACTCACCAATAAAGAACATGCCAAATTTCATACCTGAATATTCGACATGATAACCTTCGGCAAGCTCTTGCTCTGCTTCTGGCTGGTCAAATGGATGCCTATGCGTCACTGCTACACCAGCGACCACAAAGGTTAAAAAGCCAAAAAACTGCGGAATGATATACCAGCCATCAATTTGTGACTCAACGATTTCACGCAGATTAAAAGAGCCAGTCAGTGCAACCACACCCATTAATGACAATCCTAAAAATACCTCATAGCTGATCGTTTGTGCTGCTGAACGCAGGCCACCAAGTAATGAGAACTTGTTGGCAGAGGCCCAGCCACCAAACATAACCGCGTAGACAGCTATACCTGCCATGGCAAAGAAAAACAAAATGCCAATATCCCAATCAGCAACACCAAGCGTTGGCGAGATAGGAATAATGGCAAATGAGGCCAATGCAGTGAACATAGCTACTGCAGGCGCCAAGGTAAACATAAACTTATCGGTAAATTTTGGTATCCAATCTTCTTTAAAGAAGATTTTGAGCATATCAGCGACCAGCTGCAAAGAGCCAAAAGGCCCGACACGGTTGGGACCGTAACGATCTTGCCACAGCGCTAACATACGACGCTCGTAGACAATCATGATGGCAGCTACCAAAACGACTACCAAAAAAATCATTAAAGACTGTCCGACCAAAAACAAAATAGACCAAGCATCAAAGGTCATGCTGTCAGCCAAAAATGTTGGTACATCAGGAATAATACGGGTCACTTGCATATTACATCTCCTGTGTATTGGTCGGAGCTATCGTTGTTTGGGTTGAGCGATTATCATCAAGACCGTTACCAGCCTCACTAGTATGTGTCAAAGAGCTATCATCAGCCATATTACCTACCATCGTTACTGGCGCATCCACTTTGCGTACCGAAGCTGGCACTGATGGATGGATAATGTTTACTTGTCCAACTGGATAGCCGATACAGCCTTCTGCTAAATAACCAACGATCTGTACTGGCAACGTAATTTGTTGCTTATCGATCTCGATAGCTAGGTAATCACCAGTTGCGATATTCCAATCTTTGGCATCGTCAACACTGATACGCCAAGCTGCTACAGGCAGTTGCTCTGCAACGATTGGACTTCGTGATGCCATCATCGAGCTGGCATAGATATTATAGACCGGTACCAATTTAGCTTGGCCTTTTGCTATATCCGTCGTCGTTATCGAACTTGCTTCTGGTGCAATATATCGACGTGTCGGTAGACGCTCTAACATATCAAACAAGCGCACACCTGGATCGCTATTTTTGAGATGACCGCCAACTTTATCTTGGTATTTGTTCCATGCTTGCGGAGAATTCCAACCTGGCGCATGAGCAAAAGGAATCATCGAGCTTGGGGTTTGTTTGCCGCTATAGCCTTCCATCGAAAAGGTTAAGCTGGTATCCCAGTCTTTTGGCTGCATTGGTTCATGGACAGATATTGGTGCACGCATTGCGGTGCGACCAGAATAACGACGCGGCTGACGAGCAATCTTAAGACCCGTGATACGATAATCAGCATTGGGCGCCGCAGCTTTAATACCGGCAAGCTTAGGATGAGTCGCTACTAGGGCATCAATCACATCATCTAGCTGTGTCCAGTCGACATCTCGACCTTCCAAGCTGCTATGGACAGCATGCAACCAGCGCCAGCCTTCTTTGATACTACTCATCGGATGATAGTAATTGTTATCATAAACCTGAAAGAAGCGCTGAGCACGACCTTCAGCAGATACCAAGGTACCATCTGCTTCAGCAAAGCTTGCAGCTGGCAAAACAATGTCGACATCTTTGTGCCAGTCAAGTAGCTGATGATCGAGTGCGATGACGGTCTTGTCAGCGAGTAGCTGTGTTAGTTTGTTGGCATCAATCGCATCAGTCAGCTGATTTTCAGCAACGATGACCACATCAAAATCAGTCGCCAGTAACTCTTCGACTGACTGACCACCAAGCAGGCAAACACCCATGCTATTTGCATCTGGAACCGTTAAATAAATACCCGCTTGTGCCTGATAGTTTTTATTGACTTCTTTGAGCTCAAGATTGTCTTCTCTTAGCTCATCGCTATCGGCAGGCTCACGCTCGATATCATCTTGAGCTTCTTTATCAGTACCAGTATTCGGTTTAGCAGGTTTAGCCGACAGCTCTTTATCTTCTTCAGGCTGATCGTCCGCCGCCTGTGCCTGAGCGGCGGTAACCTTAGCGTTATGTGCTTCAACTTGCTGTTGCTCGGTTGCTTTAATAGCCACTCGTTTTTGCGTGAGTGCCTGAGCAATCTGCGCGGCTGCTTCTATCAGTGCCGTCGATGACAAGCTGCTACCTGAGACGACTAGTGGCTGATCTGCTTGAATCAAATCATAAGCGATCTGCTGAGCCAGCGCTTGCATACCGTCAATATCAGTATTGTCATCTGTATCTTGTTGTTCAGTCGCTTGTGGGTCGATTATTTCTGATAAATCATCTGCAAAATTAGCAATTTCATCGGCCACTTTAAAGCCGAGCTTAATAATATCTTCTGGCGTTGCCACCACGCTCACTTTACTGATGTCTTCAAGCTTTGTCTGGGTCACATCAATCACATAGACTGGGCTTAGCGCATCTTGTGCAATACGTTTAACCGGTTCAGCAAGCCAAGCCTGAGTTTTGAGTGTGGCGGCCATTTTTAGGCCTTCGTTTTTTGCAGCTTGACGTACTGATAATGCGACGCGCGATGAGGTTTGCGTAATATCCTCACCCAAAATCAGTACCGCGTCATGACTTTCAATATCTGTCAGACTAGGATTGTAGATACCTTCAGTACTTAGTACTTCAATGCATTTATTGACCAATGCTTGCTGCTGATGATTCAAACCTGTTGAAAAGTTATCAAAACCTACTAGGTTTTTTAGCGCAAAGTTGGTCTCTAAGCTGGCACGTGGCGAGCCAATACCAATGACTTTTTTGTCCTTGATACGCTTGATGGTTTCGTCTAAGGCATAGTCAATATTGATTTTGACGTGTTTATCATTGATACGCTCAAGTGCTTGGGTAGGACGATCAGTACGGTTGACATAGCCATAACCAAAACGACCACGATCACATAAGAAGTAACGGTTTACCTCACCGTTATAGCGGTTTTCGATACGGCGTAGCTCGCCATAACGCTCACCAGGTGAAATGTTACAGCCAGCCGAGCAGCCATGACAGATACTGGGCGCATACTGCATGTCCCATTTACGGTTGTAGCGCTCAGAGTGGGTTTTATCGGTAAATACACCAGTGGGACAAACTTCGGTTAAGTTACCTGAAAACTCACTTTCAAACTGACCATCTTTATCACGGCCAAAATAAACGCGGTTGTTCGAGCCATAAACACCCAAATCTTCGCCGCCAGCGTAGTCTTTATAGAAACGTACACAGCGATAGCAAGCGATACAGCGGTTCATTTCATGCGCAATAAACGGCCCAAGATCTTGATTATGGTGCGTGCGTTTGGTAAAGCGGTAGCGACGACTGTTATGACCTGACATATAAGTCATATCTTGCAAGTGGCAATGACCACCTTCTTCACAAGTTGGGCAGTCGTGTGGATGGTTGGTCATCAGTAGCTCAACCATCGACTTACGAAACGCTTTGGCTTCATCATCAGTGACCGAAATGTACATGTCGTCGCCTGGCGCAACCATACACGACATCACAAGACGACCTTTACCTGCTTCCATATCTTCTTTATTTTGATACTGCTTGACGGCGCACTGACGACACGAGCCCACTGAACCTAAGGCTGGATGATAACAAAAGTATGGCACATCAATGCCAAGTGACAAGCATGCCTGTAGCAAGTTATCGCTGCTATCTACTTCGACAGTGGTCCCATCAATATGTATGACTGCCATGCCGTTCTCCTTATTTCACTACTGGCTGTTGATGGGCTGCCGCTTCAATAACGTCTACACCAACTGCCTGTGCGATTTTTTGATCAAACTCAGGTCGGAAATATTTAATCGCACTCATCAGTGGTTCCATCGCACCTGGCGCATGGGCACAGAAAGTTTTACCAATCCATAAGTCACGCGTTAAACCCTCTAGTTTTTCCACATCGCCCACTTGCCCCTCACCATCATTGATAGCGGTAAGTAATTTCACACCCCATGGCAGGCCATCACGACATGGCGTACACCAACCGCATGATTCGCGCTGAAAGAAAATCTCAAGGTTACGCAATAATGGCACCATATCTTGTGCTTCATCGACCACCATAATCAGTCCAGTACCCATGCGGCTACCTGCTTCTTGAATGGTGTCAAAATCTACTACCACATCCAAGTGGTCAGCAGTTAAAAAGTCAGTCGATGCCCCACCGGGTAACCATGCTTTTAGCTTTTTGCCCTCGAGCATACCGCCAGCCAAATCTTCGATAATCTCACGAGCGGTGTACCCAAATGGTAACTCCCATAAACCTGGATCATTGACCAAACCTGAGCAGCCAAATATTTTTGTACCAGGAGTCTCGCTTTTGCCTTTGGTCTTGGATAATGACTGATACCACTCGACGCCATGGTTCAAGATGGCTGGCATATTACTTAAAGTCTCGACGTTATTGACCACCGTTGGCCTACCCCACGCGCCAGAGATTTGCGGAAATGGTGGTTTGGTACGTGGATTGGCTCGGCGACCTTCTAGGCAGTTGATCAAGGCCGTTTCTTCACCGCAGATATAGCGGCCAGCACCCGTATGCACATGTAAATTAAAGCTAAAATCTGAGCCTAAGATATTGTCGCCCATTAGGTTATTGGCCAAACACTCTTCGATAGCTGTGACCAAACGCTCAGCGGCCAAGATATACTCACCACGGATAAAGATATAACCATCGGTCGCGCCGATCGCATGGGCGGTGATGAGCATACCTTCGATCAACTGAAACGGTAGGCACTCCATCAACAGACGATCTTTAAAGGTACCCGGCTCCATCTCATCAGCATTGCAGATAAGATAACGCGGCAAACCGTCTGGCGGTGACATAAATGACCACTTTAGGCCAGCATTAAAACCTGCACCGCCACGGCCCCTCACATTGGCCGCTTTAATCATATTTTCAACATCTTTAGGCGCTTTATTTAAAGCTTGTTTTAGACCAGTAAAGCCTTCTAAAGACTGATAAGTAGCCAAATCTAATACAGAGTCATAATGAGCTAGGCGCCATGTTAGCGGCTTGGTTTGGCTATTGGCTGTGGCCTTGTCACCATAGATTGGCACATGCTGATCATTAAGCTGGCTTGGTGCTTGACCTTGGCGACGGCGAGCGATTTGCTCTGACAGTGTTAATCTCATGCGTATAGCTCCAATAACTGTGCGACCTCGGAGGGCTGAATAGGACCATAAGTGTCTTCATCAATCAGTACAGCTGGTCCTTTATCGCAATTACCCAAACAGCAAATTGGCAACAGAGTAAAACGGCCATCAGGTGTCGTCTGACCATATTCGATACCTAGCTGCAATCTAAGCTCAGCTGATAGCGCTTCGTAGCCCGTTAAGTAGCAAGCAACGGAATCACAAATCAAGATGACGTGACGACCAACAGGCTGACGGTAAATACGGTTGAAGAAAGTGGCAACCCCGTCCATATCTGTCACCGGTATATCTAAAATGTTGGCAATCGCGTTTACTTGTGCGTCATCTACCCAGCCGTTGCGTTTTTGTACGATCTTTAATGCGTCTAGTGAGGCTGCGCGAGCATGTGGATAATGGTGCATAAACTCATGTATCGCTGCAATCTCCTCAGTAGTGAGAATGCTTGTCACATCTACTTTTGGCATTTTATCGGAAACAATTTTCATAATCTTCTATCTTTCCTCAATCATCACGCTTTATCACACTACAAGGATGTCTTATTGCGACTTTTACTATATTAAAATACTACCGCGTTTGACGTGTTCTTTAGCAATAATGCATTGATTAAATTGTCTTTTTTAATATTTAGCGATCGCAATCCGCCATCACAATGTCAATCGATGCCAAATACATAATGGCATCTGACACCAAGGAGCCATTAATTACTGAGGGCATTTGCTGCAAATGTGCAAATGTCGGCGTACGGATACGGGTTCGGTAACTCATCGTGGCTTTGTCGGAGGTTATGTAATAACTGTTTAGACCTTTGGTCGCCTCCACTATCGTTGTACACTCACCCGCTGGCATCACAGGGCCCCAAGATACAGATATAAAGTGGTTAATCAGCGTCTCGATATCATTCAACGTACGATCTTTTGGTGGTGGTACGGCCAGTGGATGGTCAGCTTTATAAGGTCCTTGCGGCATATGATCCATACACTGACGAATAATACGTAACGACTGACGCATCTCTTCGACTTTGATCATACAACGGTCATAAGCATCGCCGTTGTAACCAATAGGCACTTCAAAATCAAAGTTTTCATAACCCATGTAAGGACGCGCTTTACGTAGATCAAAGTCTACACCTGTCGCACGGAGACCAGCTCCAGTAACGCCCCAAGCCAATGCTTGCTTGGCATTATACTGCGCAACGCCTTGGGTTCTTCCTTTTAGCACACTGTTTTGTAGGGCCGCTTTGACATATTCATCCAGACGCTTTGGCATCCAATCTAAAAACTCACGAACCAGACGTTGCCAGCCACGCGGTAGATCGGCAGCAGTGCCACCGATACGGAACCACGCTGGATGCATACGATAACCAGTCACCGCTTCGATAACGTCATATGCTTTTTGGCGATCGGTGAACATGTAAAATACAGGAGTCATACCGCCTGCATCCTGAATAAAAGTACCGACAAACAATAGGTTATTAGTAATGCGAAAAAACTCACTCATCATCACGCGAATGGTCTGCGCCCGATCTGGCACAGTAATACCCGCAAGCTTTTCGACCGACATGATGTACGGTAGCTCATTCATCACCCCGCCAAGATAATCAATACGGTCGGTATAAGGGATAAATGAATGCCATGTTTGACGCTCTGCCATCTTTTCAGCACCGCGGTGGTGATAACCGATATCAGGTATACAATCGACTACCTCTTCACCGTCAAGCTGCAATACAAGTCTGAACGCACCATGAGCAGAAGGGTGATTGGGACCGATATTTAGGAACATAAAGTCTTCATCACGCCCTGAGCGCTTCATGCCCCATTCCTCTGGCACAAAACGCAGGTTTTCTTGTTCATAGCGCTGTTTGGCAGTGTTTAAAAAGTACGGTGTAAATTCGGTTGCACGTGCATGATACTCTTTGCGTAGTGGATGTCCTTCCCAGTATTTAGGCAACAAGATACGGGTTAGATGCGGATGACCACTAAAAACGATGCCAAACATATCCCATACTTCGCGCTCATACCAGTTGGCATTTGGCCAGATATTAGTAGCGCTCGGTAAGTTTAAGTCCTCTTCGCTCAGGGCAACCTTGATACGTATATCACTATTACGTTCAAGCGACATTAGATGATAAAACACGGTAAAGTCACTATCAGGTAAACCAGCGCGGTGCTGACGTAGACGCTCATCTATCGCTGATAAGTCAAATAACATGACATAAGGCTTTGGCAATTTACGTAAGAATAAAAGCACATCGAGCAAATCGGCACGCGCAACCCAAACCGTTGGAATATCATCAACAGTCTGCTGTACCACGAACTTACCTGCATAATTGTGCCCCAGCTCTCTAATAACTGCGGGTACAGGCTTTATCTTAGAATCTTTGTTTTCGACTACCGTGACCATGAATGATACATTCCTTCATTAATCATAACCAAACTATGATGAGCGTATGCGCACTTCGCACTTTTAGGGGTTATTTACTACTAGCCAAACCAATACATCCAGTAAAAGCTGGCTAAATATAAGCAGTATTAAATGCTATCTGGACTACGCAAGTTTTTTACAGCGATACGATCTGCTTGTTTACGGTCGCGTTCAGGGGTCATTTGTGGCTGATAAATACCTTGATCATTGACATGAACCCCTAGCGGACGCCGCTCGTTAGTAATGGACTCTTGGAGTAGCATAAGACCCTGAATCAATGCCTCTGGACGCGGTGGGCAACCTGGAACATAGACGTCGACAGGGATGATTTTATCTACACCTTGTACCACTGAGTAAATATCATACATACCGCCAGAGTTGGCACACGCCCCCATCGAGATGACCCATTTTGGTTCAAGCATCTGCTCATAGAGACGCTGGATAACGGGTGCCATCTTAATAAAACAGGTGCCTGCGACAATCATTACATCTGCTTGACGGGGCGAAGCACGAATAACCTCTGCACCGAAGCGTGATAAGTCATGAACCGCAGTAAGGGTCGTTGCATATTCGACATAACAGCAAGAAGTACCAAAGTTAAATGGCCATAGTGAGTGCTTACGCCCCCAATTTGCTGTTGAATGAACAAGGTCTTCTAGACGACCCATAAAGACATTTTTGTTTACTTCATCTTCGATGGGGTCATTGACCGTTTGGCGAGACTGTGCAGGATAGGTATCTGCATCAGGGTTGGCTTTTGTTAATGTGTATTTCATAACATACAACCTTTATATTAAGCGAAGTGTGGCAATCAACTGACCAGCACTATCGCTATAATTTTTTATGATTAATAAGCAACTATTAATACAAACATACTGTCATTATATAGCGTTGTTACTACCAATCCGCAACGACTCTTTACCAGCTATTCCAAGCAAAAACTGCTATAGACAAAACGATCAACGATCAACGTTCTCTTGCTTGGCAGACGCCGAAAAATCCACAGAAGTAATATTACCTGTGGTATTGATATGATCTATACTTTGTAAGTGACGACGGTTGGTTTCGATGTTGTTTGAAACATTGACCTGTCCTGAAGACTGGGCAGGTATCTTACCAGTAGGATCTAACATTAGCTCATGGGTGCCATTGAACTTGGTAATATCAGCCAAATTAAATCCCGCTGGTGCAGCATAAAGACGTTCTTTTTTACGGCGTCTATCAGCAGGTGCCCAATTCATAGCACCCAAGCTTAATTCATATATCAAGCCAATGATTAAAATACCAATAAATATAGCCGCTGCTGCAAACCCAAGCCAACTAGCCTCACGAACTGAGACCGCATATGCATACAAATACAGTGCTTCTAAATCAAAGATGACAAAAAAGATGGCCACCAAATAGAATTTGGCAGACAAACGAATACGGGCGTTGCCAGATCCGACAACACCCGCTTCAAATACTTCTTCTTTTTGTAAACCCTGAGAGCGACCGCCAAGTAAACGCGGAACAGCCAGCATAAAAACGACTAGCCCTATAGCGGCTAGAATAAAGGCGACTGCTGACCAATTAAAAGCAGACATGATAATACGTGCTCCTCACCCAATCTCGTGTCGTAAGTAACGTAAGCCATTGTTCCATAAAGAATAACAGCATAGCATTACCTGACGCAGACGAAAACACAAAGGCTGTGCTGGTAACGACCAATTATCAAGATTATTGACGACGGTATAAGACGATACCAACCGTAAATCTATCTAAGTACTAAAAATATTAAAGCAATCCACTGCTCTTTGACACTAAAATCCAAAACAGAGAGACTGGCAATCTTCAGCTATCCTATCAGTCAAAAACTGTAGCATATCTAGATAAAGGCTGGTCATCAAATCCATCTAATAAAGACGCAAGATAAATTTATTAAATCAATATCATATTTAGACATTTAATTGATTTAATAACTCATTACGCGTAATCAACAATGGTATGACAACTGGCATAAACTGTTTGCTCACTATACGCATATCACCCATCAAAAGCCAGTTTTTAACTGTATTATGTAGTCATTTTATATGCTACAAAATATGTATTTCATAAAACCAAATGTGCTACCCACCCCTAAAGTTACAACAAGACAGATTGTTTGGTTGACAGTCTAACATTTGAGATAAATATATTAGACAGTGTAGTCAATTACCAAAAATCACAACAGGTATATCTAGCGATAATAGCACTATACAACAAAATATTTGACATGCGTGGCAAGACTGCGAGTATTGTAAACCAAATACACTCAATTGCAACCTGCCCGCGGCGTTACTTTAAATAAACATTGCTTGCACGGTATTGCTCTAAGATTTCTAGTCAATAAAAAAGAGGTAGATCCAAATAATGGACTACCCCTTTATCAATAACTAAGTTATGAATCAATTAACACTATTATATTTATTTTATCAGCCGATTATTGATTGATAACAGCCGATTATTGATTGATAACATCTACGCCTTTTGGCGGCGTAAATTTAAACTGGCCACTACTAATACTCGGATTGAGTTTAATACCATTAAACTTAATCGATGTAGTTTGTCCGAGTGTATCATTCAGCACCATCATGACTGGCTTACCGCCACTAAAGCTTACCGATAGATTTTTAAAGCTAGCATCACCTGTTTTAGGATATAACACGTAGTAATTTTTGTTTTCGTACGGTTGAGTAACTTTAAAGTTTTTATCAATTTTACTTGGGTCGCCTGATAATAACAATGCTGGGGTGTTGCCTACTTGACTGTCTACGCCTTGTTTGGTTGCTTGCTCCAAATCTTTATCATAAATCCACATTGAGTTGCCATTTGCAACAATCAACTGCTCTGATGGCGACTTGGTTTCCCAGCGAAAGTTATTGGGACGCTGAACGCTCATTGAACCTTTAAAGGTGCCATTGGTTGCGCCTTTAGTCGTCTGAGTAAAGTCGGCCGTCATGCTCTTAGTGTTGGTTAATAGCTTGTTTAAGCGTTTGGCTGCGACCAAATTATCAGCAGGTGCCGCTGTCGCTGACTGTGTCAATGCTATCATCGGTGCTGCCACACCAAGCGTAGTCATTAAGACACCAGCCAACGCGCCGCTCATCATTTTTTTGTTTTACTTTAGTAGATAAAGTCATGGTTTTTCCTCTCGTGATAAAAATAAAATATTAATTAACGTAAAAGTCAGATCATCGTGTTTTTGTTGTGTTCTTCTATAGCACCAGATAAGATCATGGGCAGTATGAGTTATTGCGATAAATATATAAGTATCATAACTATATATTTATCTTATGTTGATCTAACTACTCAGTTGCCAGCTTCTTGTTTGTTAAATTTTAAGTTTAGTATTGCTCTAACTCTCAACAAAATAACGCTAATAACTAATGAGCACAGTGTGCCAGTTTTTTTATTACGCGCCTAGTCTTCAATTGCAATCAATACTACGCCTGCCATACACGCTTGTAACGCTAGCAGTTACACTTTTTTATTCTTATATCGCTCTATTCTAATAATCAATAGTAAAAGTGAACATAAAAAAGCCCCTATCACCAATTGGTAATAGGGACTTAAATATGTAGCAAGCTACGTTATTTATATAAAATAAAGCAGCTTAAGCTTAAAGGTAACGATTACTCGCTTTCAACCGTTACATAACGACGGTTAAATTTACCTTTAGTCGCAAACTTTACCACACCGTCATTTAGTGCAAATAAAGTATGGTCACGACCCATACCAACGCCTTCGCCTGCGTGGAACTCTGTACCACGTTGACGTACGATGATGTTACCAGCAGTAATAGCTTGGCCACCAAAGATTTTTACGCCTAGCATTTTTGGGTTTGAATCACGACCGTTACGGCTCGAACCGGCAGCTTTTTTATGTGCCATGAGAAAATCTCCTTGTTAATATGACTTATCGCTAATGCGATAACTCTTAAGCATTTAGTGCGCTATTTTAGCAATAATCGCTAAATGGGTAATTAGGCATTAATGGCTTTGATTTTTAACAAGGTGTACCATTGGCGGTGACCTTGCTCTTTGTGATAGTGCTTACGACGGTTGTGCTTGATGATACGGATTTTTTCACCGCGACCATGCTCAACTACTTCAACTTCTACGTTAGCGCCGTCTACAACAGGCTGACCGATTTTGACGTCATCGCCATCAACAACCATCAACACGTCTTCTAATTTGATTGTTTCGCCTTTTTCTGCTTTTAGTAGTTCAACTTTTAAAAGCTCATCGACGACAACGCGGTGCTGTTTACCGCCAGTTTTGATTACTGCGTACATTATATGACTCCGTTTAACCCGTGTGCCGTGGCTGATATCATATCAACGCTTCAATAACGAACACGACAGGGAAAAATAAAGGCAAGATTTTACGTCTTTTTGCTTATAAAAGCAAGCCACGCAGCCTATCTTTTTGACGTTCATAATGCTTACTTGGTAACTTAAATACCGTTTTACTAAACCTTCATTAAACCTGTAACTAAGCCCATTATTTGCCAGATGAACCATAAAGCATGTTTGGTTGTCATATTAGCGGCAAACTAATACCTAAGTGTCGTCATTATAACTCATACAATCAGTAACTTACAATGTAGTATACACCGCTGCTTTACTTTACTTACCGATTTGATAATGTAGCTATGCTACTATAAGCACATCGGTAGTGTTGTAAGAAACGACTATCAAACGATTCTTTCTATTTTCTAATAATATGATTATTTACTATGACGACCACTTTATCGAACGCCTCTATTCCATCTGTACCTGCGCCAAGCTACGCTGATATCCAAAGTATCGTAACTGATGACTTCGAAATTATGGACAAGCAGGTGTTTGGCAGTCTTAATTCAAAAGTACAACTTGTAATGAGTGTATCCCAGCATGTCATTAATGCTGGCGGCAAACGTATGCGTCCACTAATTACGTTGTTATGTGCGCGTATGCTAAACGACGAGCCATCACAGCAGGCGATGCATTTGGCAGCCATTACTGAGATGCTACATACGGCAACTTTGGTACATGACGACGTTATTGATGAGTCAGGACAGCGCCGAGGCAAACCGACAGCCAATGCCACATGGGACAATGCAACAGCAGTTTTGGTTGGAGATTATCTCATTGCCCGTGCCTTTAATTTGCTAGTAAGCTTTCAAAGTTTACCGCTGTTACAGCTATTTTCAGATGGAACTTGTGATATTGCTGAAGGCGAAGTCTTACAGTTGCAGCATCAGCATAACCCTGCCGCCACTGAAGCCGACTATCTTAATATTATTGATGGTAAAACCTCACGACTATTTATGATGGCAACTCAAGGTGCAGCTATATTACAAGAGCAAACGCAATATCTATCTGCATTAGCGGACTTCGGTCAACACTTTGGTAATGCCTTTCAGATTATCGATGATGTCCTTGATTATAGTGGTGATAGTGAGGTGATGGGTAAAAACCTAGGTGATGATCTGGCAGAAGGCAAACCAACTTTGCCCACGATTAAAGCGCTTGAATTACTCAAAGACAGTGATAAAGAAAGTTATGAGCAGCTGCGTATTGCCGTACAGACAGGTAAAACGCCAAATGCAGAACAGCTAATAGAGTTGGTTCGTAACTCAGGCGCGTTAGACTACTGTACAAAACGTGCGCTAGAAGAAACCAAGCTGGCGCAACAGGCGCTTGAGAGCTTGCCTGACAACCGCTACCGCCATGGTCTGTATCAATTGACTGAGCTTGCCAGCGCGCGCTTGCTATAGTGACTAAGTGATTGAGCATTTATTTCCGCGGTCACAATTATGGCTTGCCAACGCCGATTTTTTGTAGACAAAGACGATTTAGGAAGCAAAAAACACCTTAATGACTATAGGGTTTTGGATCTTTAACAAAAGTTAACATTTATTTTTGCTGATTGATAGGCAGGTAGTGCTGCGCAGTTATCTGACATAACGCTGATAACACGGATAGTTAGCACTTATATCGCTGCCAATATTGCTGATTTTTGTGACAATCCGCGATATTAGTCACTTGACTGTGGGGTTACCCCTATAGTTTATAATTATTTATTCATTTTATACATCCATGTTGCCGCTTACTCATAGGTCTCCTACCCCTAAGCGGCGACTAAAACACAAAGCGTCTTACCGCGGTACCTCATTGATATAACGCTATCAGATGTCCTAGTAGCGAGGTTTTGAAGATGGTATAGGTGCTTTGAATCAATACTAACTTTTATATTCAATACGCTTAGGTTTATTGATAAACTTTTTATACTGCCATTATTCTTTATACATATTGCCGAGGACATTGATGAAGCACTCTACTCTAGCGCTTGTAATAGCATCTGTACTATCTGGAGCTGTACTGGTTGGCTGTGACAAAAACGAGGACTCAGCAGATGCCGCCGCACAGCAGCAGATGCCGCCAGCCGTCGTCAACGTCCAGACTGTCACTTTTGATACCGTACCCCAAGTACAGACTTTTTCTGGACGTACCGCAGCTTATCAAACTGCCGATGTCCGTCCACAGGTAAATGGCGTCATTGACGAAGTACTGTTCCGCGAAGGCGGTAACGTCAAAAAAGGCCAGCCGCTTTATCGTATCAACACTGATAACTACGCTTCTTCTGTTACCAGCGGGCAAGCAGCGGTGCAGCAAGCACAAGCCAATTATCAGACATCACTGGCCAATAACGCCAACGCCAAAGCTGAACTGGCAAGCCGTCAGGCATCACTTGCTCAAGCTCAAAACGACTTACAGCGTCTGCAAGGTCTGGTCGATATAGATGCCATCTCTAAACAGCAATACGAACAAGCACAAACGCAAGTGCGTACCGCACAAGCTGCAGTACAAAGCGCAGCAGCAGCGGTTGGACAGACACAGGCAGGTATTGAAAGCGCAAAAGCTGGCATTCAGACTGCAAAAGCAGGTCTAGAAGCCAGCACTTTAGATCTTAATCGCACCATTGTACGTGCACCGCTTACTGGTCGTACTGATCGCTCTAGCGTCACCGCTGGTACACTGGTCAGTGCAGGCCAACCAGATCCACTGGTAACCATCTCACGCCTAGATCCTATCTATGTCGACATCAGTCAGTCATCTTCTGAGCTATTAAAGCTACGTCAACAGATAGCTGCAGGCAAAGCACAGCCAGGGATGAACTCGGTTGAGTTGGTATTAGAGGATGGGTCAGTCTATCCGGTACGTGGCAAGCTTGCGCTGTCTGAAGCCAAAGTCGATGAATCGACAGGTGCGGTTACTTTGCGAGCTATCTTCCCAAATAGCAATAATATCTTACTACCAGGTATGTACGTGACAGCACGTCTAACGCAGAGCGTTATCACCAATGCGACACTAGTACCGCAAAGCGCGGTCATGCGTACGCCTAAGGGTGATACCCAAGTTTATATCGTTGATAAAGATAAAAAAATCCAAGTACGTCCAGTCACTATCAATGGCACTTATGATGGACAATGGGTTGTCACTGATGGTTTGGAAGCGGGTGATAAAGTGGTGGTGATTGGCGGTGCGAAGGTTAAACCTGAGCAAGAAGTGGTGGTCAAACCATTAGAGAATGCCAATCCAGCCCCATCTACCCAAGGGACTGCTAACGCCCAAACCCCACAGCAGGCAGCCAAAACGATGGACGAGAAACCATCAGATAACGATACTTCTGATGATTCAACTAAAGAAGAATCATCAGAAGCCGCTGCTAACTAATTCCATTCAAAGATAGGAAGACTTAGGGATATACTATGTCACGTTTTTTTATTAATCGCCCTATTTTTGCATGGGTGCTGGCTATTTTGGTCATGCTCATCGGGGTGATGTCGGTTATCAATCTACCGATTGAACAGTATCCACGTATTGCACCACCGACTATTTCGGTGAGTGCAAGCTATCCTGGTGCGAACGCACAAACCGTTGAAGATTCAGTCGTACAGATCATTGAACAACGTATGAAAGGGCTTGACGGTCTGATGTATATGTCGTCATCAAGCTCCTCAAATGGTGGTGCCTCTGTCACGCTAACGTTTGAGAACGGTACAGACCCTGATACCGCTCAGGTACAGGTACAGAACAAACTACAAGCAGCTATGAGCTCATTGCCTGAATCGGTACAGCGTCAGGGTGTCAACGTCAATAAATCCTCTAGCAGCTTTTTGATGGTGCAAGGTTTTATTTCTGAAGATGGGGGTATGGATCGTGCGGATATCGCCGACTATATCAACTCAAACGTCGTTGACCAACTAAGCCGTGTCGAAGGGGTTGGTGAGGTTCAGGTGTTTGGTTCTGCTTATGCTATGCGTATTTGGCTAGACCCTGCTCGCTTACGTAGCTACAACATGGTGCCGTCTGATGTAGTCAGTGCAGTACGAGCGCAAAACGCGCAAGTCTCTGCAGGTCAATTAGGTCAAGCACCTGCTGACACTGACCAACAGGTTATCAACGCTACTGTCACAGTACAGAGCTATCTGCAAACCCCTGAAGAATTTAAAAATATCTTGTTAAAAACCGATACTACTGGCGCGCAAGTGCGTCTTGGCGATGTCGCAGATGTCGAGATTGGTAGTGAAGACTATAGCGTTATCTCCTTGTATAATGGTCAAGAAGCTGCCGGTCTCGGTATCTCATTAGCTGGTGGTGCTAACGCCCTTGAGACGCGAGAAGCTGTCGGTGCACGTATGGCTGAGCTGGAAGCCAACTTCCCTGCAGGCCTAACTTCAGTGGTACCTTATGACACCACGCCGTTTGTCCGTTTGTCTATCGAGCAAGTCGTACATACGCTTATCGAAGCGATCGTATTAGTATTTATCGTCATGTTCATTTTCTTACAGAACTGGCGTGCAACTATTATCCCTACCCTCGCCGTACCTGTCGTCCTACTTGGTACGTTTGCAGTGTTGTATGTCGCAGGCTTTAGTATTAACGTGCTGACCATGTTTGCGATGGTGCTATCCATCGGTCTTTTGGTCGATGATGCGATCGTCGTGGTAGAAAACGTTGAGCGTATCTTAGAAGAAGATCCTGATATTTCTATCAAAGATGCTACCGTTCAATCCATGGGTGAAATCAGTAAGATCGTTATTGGTATTGCAATTATCTTGTCAGCAGTATTCGTTCCCATGGCTTTCTTTGGCGGCTCAACAGGGGTGATTTATCGACAGTTCTCGATTACCTTGATTACTGCTATGGTATTGTCTGCACTGGTTGCACTTATCTTTACTCCTGCACTATGTGTGACGCTACTAAAACGTGGTAAAAGCCATGAGAAGGGCAACACTGAAGAGAAAAAAGGCTTCTTTGGTTGGTTTAACCGTGGTTTCTTTAAGCTTAGCCGCAAATATGAAAACTCTGTTGGTAAGAGCTTCCGTTTTAAGTGGTTGTACCTGATTGGTTATGCCGCCATCATCGGTATCATGGCTGTTGTCTTCTTACGCATTCCAGGCTCATTCTTACCAGAAGAAGACCAAGGTATTATGTTTACCTTGGTTCAGCTACCAGCTGGTTCGACGCTGGATGAAACGCAAGATGTGCTTGATAAAGTCAGTGACTATTATGATACCCAAGAAGGCGACAATATCGCCTCTGTCTTTACCATCGCGGGCTTTAGCTTTGCAGGACAAGGACAGAATATGGGTCTGGCCTTTGTGCGCTTATCAGACTGGGAAAACCGTTCTGGAGAAGAAAATACCGCACAAGCAGTTGCTGATCGTGCGATGGGTTACTTCTTTACCCAGTTAAATGAAGCACAGGTATTTGCGATCGTACCACCAGCGATTACCGAACTTGGTAATGCCAGTGGTTTTGATTTGATGATTCAAGATACTGGTAACCTTGGACATGAGGGCTTACTTGAAGCGCGAAACATGTTGCTCGGTATGGCAGCACAGAACGATCAAGTCGCAGGCGTGCGTCCTAACGGTCAAGAAGATGCACCGCAGCTAAAAGTAAATATCAATCAAGAACAAGCAGCTGCCTATGGTTTATCAATGGGTAGTATCAACAGCGTTATCTCTACTGCTTGGGGCTCAAGCTACATCAATGACTTCGTCGACCGTGGTCGTATCAAGCGCGTCTTTGTCCAAGGCGAGCCTAGCAGCCGTACCAACCCTGATGATATCGGTAAATGGTATGTACGTAATGAGACAGGTGATATGATCTCGTTCGATGCCTTTTCTAGCAGCGAATGGCAATCCGGCTCACCGCGTCTGACGCGTTACAACAGCTTGCCATCTATGAACATCCAAGGTAGCGCAGCTCCAGGCCTTAGTACTGGTGAAGCGATGAGCTCGATGGAAGCTATGATGGAAAATCTACCTGATGGCGTCGGTTACGAGTGGACAGGTATGTCACTTGAAGAGCAAAAATCAGGTGCCCAAGCGCCAATGCTATATGCGCTGTCCATCTTAGTGGTATTCTTATGTCTGGCAGCCTTGTATGAAAGCTGGTCTATCCCTTTTTCTGTGCTGCTTGTCATCCCACTTGGGGTATTAGGAGCGGTGATATTTACGTGGCTACGCGGCTTTAGCAACGATATTTACTTGCAGGTCGGTCTATTGACAGTGGTTGGTCTGTCTGCCAAAAACGCTATCTTGATTATTGAGTTTGCCAAAGAACACCAAGAGGAAGGCTATAGTTTAAAAGAAGCCGTTATGACAGCAGCAAGACAACGACTGCGTCCGATTATCATGACCTCGCTTGCCTTCGGGTTAGGGGTTGTGCCATTATTCATCGCCACAGGTCCTGGTTCTGGTAGTCAAAACGCCATTGGTACTAGTGTGGTCGGCGGGGTTGTCACCGCAACATTCTTAGGTATCTTCTTTATCCCTATGTTCTATATTTGGGTGCGTAGTTTGTTCCCGCACAAGTATAAGAATAATGGGCCAAACGATGGAGACGATGGTAGCAGTAGCACCCCTGATTCACAAAAACCGACTCCTTCTGAGGAATATCAGCCTGCAAGTCTTGGAGATAATACACAATGAGTGCCCAAAAAACCTTTACCTTAAGATCAGCAGCGTTAGTAAACTTTGCACAACCGCTGCTGTCACAAACGCGCAAAAATAGCGCTCGTCTCTTAAGCCTAACTGCCTTAGCAGTCAGTATGGCAGCTTGTAATACCATTCCAAAAGCTGATACAAGCCCTGTACTTGCTGAGCCTAACATTCCTGTCGGGCAAAGCTATGGCGCCTTTGATCGTGAAACGGTTAGTAGTACTGAGCAGCCAAGCCTTGCCAGTCAACGCTGGCAAGACTTTTATAGTGATGAGCGTTTAAAAGGACTCATTGCGTTAGGTCTTAACAACAATAAAGACTTTGAAAGTGCACGTTTGGCTATCGAAAAAGCACGCGCACAGTACCGTATTACTGATATCAATGACTTACCGACGATTAATGGTCAAGCGGGTTATTCACGTTCCCGTCAGGGTAGTGAGTTTGGCACTCAGACCAATGACAATTACAACGTCGATTTGGGCTTAGCCAGTTATGAGCTTGATTTTTGGGGAAGAATTGACAGCCTAAAAGATCAAGCCTTACAGAACTTCTTAGCGACTGCTGCGGCCAAAGATGTTACCCAGATTAGCCTAATAAGCAATATCGCTCAAAGCTATGCCAATCTAAGTTACAGTCTGGCTCAATTAAAATTGGCAGAGGCGACGGTAGAGAGTCGTGAGAGATCTTTATTTATTGCTGATAAACGTTTTGAAGCAGGCATTGATCCCAAGCTGCCTTCACTGCAATCTTCTGCAGCACTAGAAAATGCCAAGCTTGCTGTATTACGGGCGCAAAGCAGTATCTTGAATTCGCGTAACGCACTGCAGTTTTTAGTTGGCACCCCTATTCCAAGCGAGCTTATTCCAGCACCTGCGGTCAGTAACATTACCAATCATGAAATATTTAGCGCAGGTCTGCCAAGCGAATTGCTACGTTATCGTCCAGATGTCCTACAGGCTGAATATAATCTAAAAGCTGCTGGTGCTAATATAGCGGTAGCACGTGCAGCATATTTTCCAACGATTAGTCTTGCTAGTAGCGTTGGGGTGCGTAGTGACGGTTTGAGTGACCTGTTCGATAATAGTGCTTTTGGTTGGTCTTTTGGGCCCAATATTAGCGTGCCTATCTTTGATGCAGGGCGCTTAGATGCCAACTATGATGTAGCCAAAATCGAGCGTGAGCAGACCTTGGCAAACTACGAAAAATCTATCCAAACAGCTTTTCGTGAAGTGTCTGATGTGCTTGCCACACGTGCCACTTTAGGCGAGCAACTGGCAGCGCAATATCGTTTGCAAGATAATTTTGAACAAACCTATCAGATAGCGGATGCACGCTTCAAAGCAGGTATTTCAAACTACCTAGATGTGCTTGATGCACAGCGTTCACTGTTCTCAACCCAACAAGGTATCTTGGATCTAGAGCTACAAAAGATCGTTAGCCAAATTGAGCTATACCAAGCGCTTGGTGGCGGTGCTAACCTAGACATACCGACGGCTATTCCTGTGCCGCAATATACTAACTTGGCTCAAGTCGCTAACTTACCGGCCAACAGTGCAAAAGCAAAAGCGGCTTACGCTGTCAACGCTGCCGGATCAGCACGCGTGGCATCTCCACAAGAAGCGCTAGAAATTAAACAAGCTAAGACGCCAGCGACCTCTACCTTTAAGCCTACTGCTATTGTCGATGTCGATAACGATGGTGAAAAAGAGACAGCTGTTGGTATCGTGACTCAAGAGACACCTACCGAGCAGGCACCAGTAACGCAAATTATTAAGCCTTAAACAATTACGAGGTATCAAGCGCATAGCTACTCTATAATTAGCCCTACCGTCTTGGTAGGGCTTTTTGCTTTCATAGACTGCTTTTGGTTATAGTAGTCTCATTATATTGAATACTCTTTTACACAGACCAACTTATAAATGATTGCATGCTTTTATAAAACTGACATTGATAAAGTCATGTTGAGTGAAGGAAGATCTGTTGCAATCATAATTACTGAAAATATAATAAGGAACGATTATGTCTTATACCTTTAACCGTCAATACCCTGAAACTCGTCTGCGTCGCCTACGTTATAACGATAATGTACGGTCTATGATTCGTGAAGTAGAGCTACATCCCAAGCACTTTATCGCACCAGTATTTGTATTAGAAGGCAAAAACCAGCGTGAAACGATTGCGAGCATGCCGGGGGTTGAGCGCTTATCAGTCGACCTACTTATCAACTATGCCAAAGAATTGCTAAGCGAGGGCGTCACGACTGTTGACATCTTCCCTGTCATTGATAACTCATTAAAAACGCCTGATGGCAAAGCGGCATACGACGAAGACGGTCTTACTGCGCGTGCAGTTAAAGCCCTTAAAGACGCCGTACCCGAAATGGTCGTCATGACGGATGTGGCGCTCGACCCTTATACGTCACATGGTCAAGACGGCCTGCTCGATGACAGCGGTTATGTCATCAACGATGCAACTATCGAAGTGTTGGTCAAGCAAGCGCTCGTCCACGCTCGTGCTGGCGCTGATATTATTTCTCCAAGCGATATGATGGATGGACGTATCAAAGCCATGCGTGATGCCTTTGAGTCAGAGGGTTTTGTGAATACGGCTATCATGGCCTACTCTGCCAAATACGCTTCTGCTTATTATGGGCCATTCCGTGATGCAGTCGGTAGTGCAGGTAACTTAAAAGGTGGCCACAAAAAACAATACCAAATGGATTTTGGTAACCGCGCAGAAGCGCTGCATGAAGTTGCCATGGATATCAATGAAGGCGCCGACATGGTGATGATTAAGCCCGGTCAGCCCTACCTTGATCTGATTCGTGAAGTCAAAAACACCTTTGGTGTACCGACCTTTGCCTATCAAGTCTCTGGCGAATATGCTATGCATATGGCGGCCATTCAAAACGGCTGGCTCAGTGACGCGGTTATTCTAGAGTCGCTGATTGGTTTCCGCCGAGCCGGGGCCGATGGGATTTTGACTTATTTTGCATTGGAAGCAGCCCGTCAGCTAAATAATGCGTAATCTACTTATAATTTTTAAAGTTTTTTCGCGTCTACAGCTTTATGTCTGCTGGCGCGATTTTATTTCTATAATCTTCATTTTTTTTATAAGCTCAATATGACTATAATCTAAAGATATAAGGCTTTAGCTTCTTAACTATCTTCTGCCCAAAAGTAGCATTTTTACTTTATAATAACCCACCTAATTTTGATGGCGTGTTGACGCTATCCTCTACATTTTATTACAGTTATTGTGCTCGATGTTTCATCACTTTTGCGATGACCTATCAGCGCCTACCCTCTTTTTTGCTTTTGCCCTACAGGTTACGTTATGAGTCAACTCAATCCTAGACAACAAGAAGCCATGCTCTATGTATCAGGACCGCTACTGGTATTGGCAGGCGCAGGCTCAGGCAAGACCTCGGTAATCACGCGTAAAATTGCCTACCTTATCGAAGAGTGCAACATGCCAGCTGAGCGTATCACGGCAGTGACCTTTACCAATAAAGCTGCTCGCGAGATGAAAGCGCGGGTCGGTAAGCTCTTGCCTAGCGAAAAAACGCGTGGATTAACCGTCTCGACCTTTCACCAATTTGGCTTGCAGTTTTTGCGTTACGAGCTGATTCATACACCTTTAAAAGGCAACTTCTCTATCATGGACAGTGACGACAGTAAACGTCTGCTGATGGAGCTGATGATGCGTGACAATTTAAGCGGTGCTGAGAGTCGTGAACTGGTCGGAAAAGCGATCAAAATGATTTCTGATTGGAAGAACGATCTGATCGAGCCTGATAAGGCGATGGAAACCTTAGATGATCCAGAGGATATGATCTTTGCTACCTTATATGCGCTATACGAGCGTAATTTGCGTGCTTATAATGCGGTAGATTTTGACGACTTGATTGTATTACCGACCAAGATACTGCGTGAAAATAGAGAGCTGCGTGATAAATGGCAAAATCGTATTCGTTATCTACTCGTTGATGAGTATCAAGATACCAATACCGCACAGTATGAGATGATTAAATATCTGGTTGGACCACAAGGACGCTTTACCGTGGTCGGCGATGACGACCAATCTATCTACGCATGGCGCGGTGCCAAACCTGAAAACATGGCGCTGCTAAAAGAGGACTTTCCTAAGCTCAAAATCGTCATGCTTGAGCAAAACTATCGTTCAACCACGCGTATCTTGACTTCTGCCAACGCCGTCATTACCAACAACGAGCATTTGTTTGAAAAAAAGCTATGGTCAGATAAAGGTCATGGTGAGAAGATTCGTATTATTAACTGCCGAAATGATGACGATGAGTCCGAGCGCGTGGCAAAAGAGATTGTCACCCACAAATTACGCTTTGGTAATGAGTGGGAGCAATATGCTGTCCTTTATCGCAGTAACTTTCAGGCGCGAATGTTAGAAGCACAACTGCGTCAGCTGCAAGTGCCATATAAATTGTCTGGCGGTCAATCTTTCTTTGCACGTAGTGAAATCAAAGACATCATGGGTTATTTGCGCCTTATATTAAACCCTGAAGACGACAGTGCGTTTTTGCGTATTATCAACACGCCCAAACGCGGCATGGGTCCTGCCACGCTTGAGAAGCTCGGTTTATTTTCGCAAGAGCATAGCATCTCCCTACTCGCTTCTTGCACCCATGCAGGTCTTAGCCATGTGCTACCGTCTAAAGCTTATAGCACGATAAAGGAGTTTGGTGAATTTATCGAGCACTATACTCGTGAACTGGATCAACATCCTGACCCTGTACCAATCGTGCGCCAAATGATTGATGAGACCGGCTATATTGACTTTGTCCGTAGCGATGCCAAAACCCCGCAACAAGAAAAGAATCGTATCGACAATATTGATATGCTGTATACCAGTATTCAATCATTGATCAACCGCGCTGAAGAAGATGAAGATCGAACGATTGATACCATTATTCGCAAATTAGTACTACTCGATATGCTCGAGCAGCAGCAAGAAGAAGAAAATACCAACAAGGTTAATTTAATGACCTTACATGCAGCGAAGGGCTTGGAGTTTGATTTTGTCTATATCATGGGACTAGAAGAAGAGATGCTGCCGCACCGCAACTCTATATTGAGCGAGACGATAGAAGAAGAGCGACGCCTGATGTATGTAGGCATCACCCGTGCGCGCCGTGAGCTGACATTGACACTTGCAACCCAGCGCCGCGCTGGTGGGCAGATGCGCGTCACTTCAGAATCACGATTTTTAGATGAGCTACCAGAAGATCATATCGACTGGCCAGCGAAGGCGAAAAAGAAAAAA
>NZ_LNUO01000042.1:0-18300 GCF_001462175.1 Psychrobacter sp. ENNN9_III | reverse complement strand
CTCATAAGCGTCCCCGTAAGCTGTGGTGGCTGGTTGGATTTGTTTTTTTTGCTCTGTTTGCGTTATTGCAAATGCCAGCATCTTGGGTCGTTGAGAAGTACGCACCTGACTCGATCTATATACAACATGTCTCAGGTAATCTGTGGCAAGGTTCAGCAATCTGGCAGTTACCAGTAGCGACTGTTCCATTGACGGGATCGGCCGAATGGTCTTGGCAGCCATGGCAATTGTTATTGGGTAAGATAGGCGCTAATGTCAAAATTACTACCGGGCAAACCCGTCTTGATGGGCAAGTCAATATAGGACGAAATTCTTGGCAGGTTGATGATATGAGCGGTAAAATCGCTTCTGACACGCTATCTAGTGTGGTTGATTGGCAACTGCCAAATACACCTGTTCAAGTAAATGCCGTCTCATTGCAACGCCAATCAGGCTCAAAAGTGACTGGCTTTACGACAGCAGATGGTCAGCTCACATGGGTGGGCGGTGAAGTTGGTTATCCAAGTGGGGGCAAAGTGTTTTATATCACGATGCCAGCGACCCGTGCTGAGTTAAATACAGAACAAAAAAACGATAAAAACTTGCTGCATATCAATTTATTAGACAAACAAGATAAGCGTTTGGGTGATTTATATCTTGATGGTGATAACATGCTAGATGTCAGCTTAACGCAGCGATTGTTAGAAAATATGCCCGAATATCAAGGTCAAGCACCGAAAGACACACCGGTAGTAAGTGTTCGCCAACCACTGCTGACAGGCTTAGGGGCGCGTTAAATGACGAGTATTCCAGCACGCCTAAAACCAGTGATAGACAACCTAAATAGGTTCTCAGTATGGTTGTTATTATTAGCGACTGGCTGGTTGGCTTGGACAATCGCACGTTTATTGTGGCTTATACTAGCGCCGCCGACAGCACCTGCACTGCAAATGCAGACATTGCAGAGTAATCCCGCATCTAATGCGGACACCAGTAGTTTGTTTGCGATATTCGCCGATCCCGAACCGGTAACTGCAGCTCCAAAGCCGCCACCTAATGTAAATTTAAAAGGGGTGCTATTGGCGATACCAGAGAGTCTGTCATCAGCATTGTTAGATGTAGAGGGTGAAGTCAAAAACTACCGTATCAATGAGAGCTTACAAGATAGTGGCTACGTGCTGGTTGCTGTCGATTGGAACGCTGTCGTTATCGCTGATGCTAGTGGTAGGGAGACAGTCATTAGCATGGCGGACTCTATGCCACTTGATCAAAGCGATATGGCAGCAGGGAATGTGAGCAATCAGCGCTTGCCAAGTAATGAACCAGTTGATGATTTGCAACCAATGCCATTACCTAATGCCATGTCTAATGACAATGTTGTCAATGCGGCTACTAGCTCCAATGATGGCTCTGACATCGACTCTACAGACAGTGACTCTACGAATAATAACAATGGAACAGGCAACTCAAGCTCTACCATTGATGAAGCTGTCACTGCATTACAAGACAGTCCAGCCAGTTATTTGAGTCGTATGGGAGTTATGGCTGCTGGTGAAGGTTATCAAGTCACCGCTGCAATGCCAGCCGGAATACGCAATCGACTGGGGCTCGAGCCGGGCGATCGAGTACTTAAGGTAAATGGCCAAAACATCGGTAGCGATCCTACACAAGACGCTGGTTTGTTGAAGCAAGTACAGCAATCAGGTGAAGCTCAGATTGAAGTAAAACGTGGAGAGCAAGTGATTACGATTCGTCAGCAGTTCTAAAAGATCTAATTGTGTTTAAATAACGCTGTTTGATCAAACCACTACTATCTTGACCATATAACAATATTGTTAGCGCTATCTTAGCAACGTTTCAGTTTACACTGAGTGATATCACAATGGGTAATTATAACCATGATAAGTTTTTATAAATTTTCAGTAACGCCTCTACGCCATTCATTGCAGCGTCTGCTGTATATATGTCGGCCATTGTGTTTAGCACTGCCGTTATGGGCTGCAACGTTTGGGTTTGCCAGTGCCGAAAGCTGGAAGGTAAACCTGCAAGATGCAGACATTAAAGCCTTTATTAACGAAGTGGCAACGATTACCGATCAAAACTTTGTCCTTGATCCGCGCATCAATGGCAATGTCACCGTAATATCTAATAAAGCCTTGTCTCGTGATGAGATTTATCAGCTGTTTTTGAGTGTCATGCAGGTCAATGGCATTGCAGCGATCGATTCAGGAACGACGATTAAGCTCGTTCCTGATAACGTCGCAAAGCAGTCGGGTGTCGAAGTCGATCTGCGAGGGGATAGTGTGGGTGAAGCCTTGGCAACTCGCGTTATTTATTTGACCAATACACAAGCAGCAGAAGTACTGGGCGTTATTCGGCCGCTAATGCCGCAATCTGCCCATGCTGCTGCTGTGCCTGGAGTCAATGCGCTGGTATTGTCAGATCGCGCTGACAGCTTAAATCAATTAACTACCCTAATTCGCGATTTGGATAACAATGTAAATGATAGTTTGCAAGTCATACCACTGCGCCATGTAGACGCTGAGCGTATGATGGATCTTATCAGTGCTTTAGTTTTAAATACAGGAGGTCAGGCACAAGGAGGCGGCAATCAGCTCAAAGTGATCGCTGATACTTCTAGTGATAGACTGCTGGTTAAGGGCAGTCCTGAAATGATTGCTAAAGTGCAAGAAATGGTCAATCAGCTTGATACAACGCCTTCGCGTCGCTTAAGCGGCTTGCGAGTCTTTCGCTTAAAATATGCAAGTGCTGGTCATATCGCCGAGATGTTACGCGGCTTACTTGCCAACCAGTCTATTAATAGTACGGGAGCGACATCGACTTTAGAGTCAGCTTCACTAAATAGTGCCAGCAGTACAGGTAGTGCATTGGGGAGTAATACCAACGATACACTCAATAATAATGGCTCCACTGGCAGTAATAACTTGACCTCAGATTCTGCGAGCAGCTCAGGCGGGGCAGGCGCGAGCAACGGTGGTCGGCAATTTAGCATTATCGCTGATGAAACGCAAAACTCAGTTATTGTCAATGCAGATCCCGAGCTTATGTTTGAGATTGAATCAGCTGTTAATCAGTTGGATAATCGCCGTGCGCAAGTACTTATTCAAGCTGCTATCGTTGAGGTCTCAGGCGATGATGCCGCCCAACTCGGTGTACAATGGGCACTTGGCAATGCAAACAGTGGCTATGGAGTAGTGAATTTCAATAACGTTGGTGCCAGCGCTGCATCATTAGCAGGCGCAGTATTGTCTGGAGGCGCATCAGGCATTAGCTCTGCGGCAGGCTCTATTGCCGGCGCGTTACTTGGTATTGGGGATAGTAGTACAGACAGTAATGGTAATACACAGTTTTATGGCGCTATCTTGCAAGCGTTAGATTCCTCTACTAGCGCGAACTTGTTATCTATGCCCTCTATTTTGACTTTGGACAATGAGAAGGCCAGCATTTTGGTGGGCCAAAACGTACCATTTGTAACGGGATCTTATACCACTAGTGGCAACTCATCTGAAAATCCATTCCAAACTATTGATCGTCAAGACATCGGTATCAATCTCAATGTTATTCCACACATTGGTGACAACGGCACGGTACGTTTGGAGGTCTCGCAAGAGGTCTCCTCGGTCGTACCTAGTAGTGTTGGTAACGCTAGTGGATTGATTACCAATAAAAGCTTAATCAATACTACTATTCTAGCGGATGATCAACAGACCATCGCGCTTGGTGGTTTGATGCGTGACAACACGACCAGCAATCAACAAAAAGTCCCGGGTCTAGGTAATGTACCTATTATCGGACGATTATTTCGCTCTGATAGTGATAGCACTCAAAAGAGTAACTTAATTATATTTTTACAACCGACTATTTTGCGTGATGGCGGAGCGGTCGCTAGTGTCACTGAGCGTAAATACAATCAAATGCGCGTACTACAGTTGGTCATCGATAAGAATGGAACGATCAAACAGCTACCTCTTAGCGGTACTGAGGGCTGGGATGGTAAGGTTGATGCTGATTATGAGTTGATGCCATTGAACCCGCTTGTACCTAAGCGCGATCAAAAGTCAAAACCGACAGCGCAAGGGTTTACTAAGGTAGATGACACAAATGCAGGCATTACGACATATCCGTTAAAGCGTTAAAATATAGCCGTTTAAGCTCGTTTACGCAGTATCGAGCGGCGCAGGCACAGCACGCCAGAAAAATTTATACCAGTTCCGCGTTGACATATAATGTATCTGTTTTTTTAGAATCGTCTATATTAATTTTTGATTGATTGTTTTTATTTTTTTATCGTTTATTTTTGGAATGCCTATGCCTGCCCCTACGCCAAGCTCAGAACAATCATCCAAACCGCAGTCAGAATATAATCTGTTAGAGTACAACGCTGAACATAAGCTGCTCTATTTGCAGGGATTGGTGGCTGATAATGCGTATGCAGCGATCACTGATTTTTTAGCCCAGCAGTCTGAATATGAAATTGCCAACTTACTAGAATCTTTCCCCAATCAAGATCGGCAGGTTATTTGGGCGCAGGTTCCAGAGTACCTCAAAGGCGAAGTGCTTGCCGAGTTAGAAGTTGATACGCGTCAACCGCTGATGGAGAATATCTCCTCAAAAGAGATTTCTTTATTTACCCAAGATCTTGACGCCCAAGACATCTCAGAAATCTTAGAAACAGTTACCGACACTGTGCGTACTTCGGTAATGGCAACGTTAGACGAAGACACTCGCATTCAAGTCAACAAGCTTGATACCTATGCAGATTGGGAAGTTGGCAGTTATATGGACCCTGATATCATTCAGGTTCAAGATGATGTGAGCTTGGCACATGTACAAGAATGGCTACGAGAAAACGATGAGCTACTAGATGACCAAAGCCAAGAGCTGTTGGTCGTTGATCAAAGCCAGCAGCTGTTGGGACTGTTAAGTTTGGTTGATTTAATCAAACACAAACAGAGCTCACTGGTCTCAAGCTTTACTGACAATGCCATTACTATCAATGACCGGTTAGACATCCAAGATGCTGCCGCAATTTTTCGTTCAGAAGACATTCGTTTTGCGCCCGTTATTAACAGTCATGGAGAGCTGGTCGGTCAATTAAATGGCGAAGACATCATGGAAATTATCCAAGATGATGTCGATAGCACAATGAAAAACTTGGCGGGTGTTAGTCAAGATGAGGAGTTATTTGCGCCTATCTTGACCAGTGCTAAAAGCCGTAGTGTCTGGCTGGGTATCAACTTATGTACTGCACTATTGGCTGCTGTCGTCATTGGTCAGTTTGAGGCGGTGCTGGCAAAAGTAGTAGCACTAGCGATATTAATGCCCGTGGTTGCTAGTATGGGCGGTATCGCAGGTTCACAGACGCTGACTGTTGTGATTCGAGGTATGGCTATGGGCCAAATCGGTGGCTCTAACCGTTGGTGGCTTTTTAATAAAGAGTTATGGGTTGGCGCAATTAACGGTCTTATTTGGGCGTTTATCATGGCGATTATTGCACAAATGTGGTTTCATGATGGTAAGATTAGTGCAGTAATTGGCTTTGCTATCGCCATTAACATGACCGCTGCCAATGTATCTGGTATTAGTATTCCATTGATGCTTAAGCGCATGAACATTGATCCTGCTCTATCTGCTTCAGTTATTTTGACCACAGTGACCGATATCGTCGGCTTTATGTCGTTTTTAGGATTGGCAAGCGTATTGCTGTTATAGCGGTTACCTTTTGCAAGGTATGAGCAAAACTTTGAGTCCAAAACTACAACGTGTCAAAGAGTAGTTGTTATCTATAATCGCTACCTGTTTATAAGTGATTATAAATATTGGTTTGATAAAAAAAATAGTATTATAAAAACTTAAGTGAGTGTGTTATGCAAGCTGTACAAGTCAAAATTCTTAATTCAAAAATTGGTACCCATCCTGATTTTCCTATGCCGACTCGTGCAACAGATGGATCAGCAGGTATCGATTTACGTGCCTGTATTGATGAGCCTTTGACCATCAAGGCAGGAGCGACTCATCTGGTGGGTACAGGCTTGGCCGTCTATATACAAGATCCCAATTATGCCGGAATGATATTACCGCGTTCAGGACTTGGTCATAAGCATGGCATTGTACTGGGCAACTTAGTCGGACTTATTGATGCCGACTATCAAGGGGAGCTGATGGTCAGTGTTTGGAATCGTAGTAGTGACGACTTTGTACTCAATCCTGCTGAGCGTATGGCACAGTACATTGTGGTACCAGTTGCTCGTCCAGAATTTGAAGTGGTTGCAGATTTTAATGATAAAAGTCTTCGCGGTGCAGGTGGCTTTGGACATTCAGGCCGTCATTAAATTTAAAACAACTGAGTTAAAATATATATCAGAGTAACATATATATAACCGCGGTGGACTTAGTAAGTAAGTGCGCCATTTACCATCAATAGGGATACGAGGAGTTTGTAGTCATGCCGACTTTTGCCGCCCAACTCCCTCTATTTCGTGCTTATGATATTCGCGGGGCACGTCAGTATTTTACTACTGAATTCATCGCGGCGTTGGGTGAAGTTTTTGCACAGCTATATAAAGCACAAGCCAGTCACTCAATAAAAAGTCATCCGCTGAAAAACATTCATCCAAAAAAACATGGCATAAAAAAAACACAATTTAAAAAATGCCTGATCTAAAAAAACAAGCACGTTAAAGAAAATTCTTTAGCTTGCTCTGTTTCTCAAAATTATCGCTTTGTGCCATCAGGTAATGTGGTGGTCATTGGCTATGATGTACGCTGTGATAGCGATACCATAGCGCATCTGCTTGCCAGTCGTCTGAGTCAGCACGGGTTGACGGTTATCCAGCTAGGACTTATTACAACGCCAATGATGGCGTTTTGGGCGCAGCAATATACAGGGCACGGTATTATAGTTACAGCCAGCCATTCTGAAAAGAATACTTTAGGGATAAAATGGTTGGTTAATAATGGGTCTCCTAGTGATGCTGATATTCAAGCTGTTTATAAAAGCCTTACGAATGATTCTATACCTAAGCTCAAAACATTATCTAACCCAAGCCATCAGCGAGATAATAAATCTCAAGTCAACCTTTTAAATAATCGTCATGCGAGCATAAAGGCAACTGATCTTGTCAGCCTACCTGCCGATACCGTTGTGTCTACTTACATCGATGCTATCGCGCAAGTATTTACTCGTATCGAGACGCAAAACTACTCCCCTGACCGCTCTAGTGCTACCAGTAAACTTGATTTAAAAATTGTTATTGATTGTCTAAATGGAGCGACCAGTAGGATTGCACAGCCCTTATTTGAACGCTTTTGTCAGCAAGTCATTGTGCTAAATGATATTCCGGACGGTAACTTTCCGAGAGGTAATCCAGACCCCACTGAGCCTAACCGTCTGGCAGAACTGCAGCAAACCGTTATTATTAATGAAGCAGATATGGGTCTGGCTTTTGATGGTGATGGTGATAGACTGATGATCGTCGATAACAGCGGTAAGGTCGTGACCCCTGATCATCTATTGTATTTGCTAGCGCGAGTCGCCATTGTAGAGCGTCCTATATACAATAAAAAGCCCAATACACCGCAGGTTTTATTTGATGTAAAGTGCTCTCATCATTTGGCACGCTTACTCAAAAAGCTTGATGCAGTACCAGTCATGAGTAAGACGGGTAGTAGTTTACTGCGCCAACAGCTTCAATCACATGATAATCGTGCTATTTTTGCTGGTGAGTTATCAGGACACTTTATCTTTAACGATGACTATTTTATTGTCTATGATGATGCTATGTATGCTGGACTGCGCTTGCTACATTGGCTGGCATCAACCGTTATCAAGTCCGATATTACCGCACTGTTAGGTATCGATACTAATTTCAATACTCATACGCTACCGCCAGCTTACGATGCGTGGGGCGCACGTAGAAGAGCGACTCTACCGTATCGACTGACTGATATTACATGGTATCTACCTACGCTTGTCAGTACCGCTGACAACTACCTGCCGTTGCCTGAGAGTGCTACTACTACGTGTTCAATTGTGCATCATTTGACGGTTCTCTGTCGTTATCTACAGCATTTGGTCGAAGATACTCATGACGTCGCGTTGCCAACATGTCATTGTTTTGATAGCGTGCAACAAATAACACCAGCTCAGGCTAAGCGGCTGTTGCCAAAAGGTACGCGTCTGTCTTGTATTGACGGCGTACGTTTAGATTTTGCTCATGGTTTTGGCGTATTGCGTCAGTCAAATACCAGTCATAGCCTCACGGTACGTTTTGCAGGAGATAGTTTGGCTGCTATGACAGAGGTGCAAACGCGTTTTATCGCCTTATGTCAAGCTTTTGATACGCAGTTGGCCGAGCAAATTGCTGCTATATCTGCCGAATAGACACAATAGCCACGACCTCTCAATTTTTAAGAAATACTATTTAAGTAATAGCATTTAATACAATACTTTTGCCACTAATGGCACAATAATGAGCTAAAAGTGCATAAACAACGTGCACTTTATTAGCGTATTTTAGGAGAGCCCAATGTCGCTTAATTTAGATGATGCTAAGAACACCGCTGAGGTACTAACCACTGCACTGCCTTATATTCAGCGCTTTGTCGGCAAGCTGATTGTGGTTAAATACGGCGGTAACGCGATGACTGACCCAGCGCTTGAAAGCTCATTTGCCCGTGATATTGTCCTTCTAAAGACGGTCGGCCTACATCCAGTAGTCGTCCATGGCGGCGGGCCTCAAGTCGATAATTTATTAAAGGAGCTTGGTCGTCAGTCTGATCGTATCGATGGGATGCGTGTGACCGATAAAGGCACTATGGATATCGTCGAGATGGTACTCGGCGGCAATGTCAACAAATCTATTGTTAGCCTCATTAACAAACATGGCGGCCGTGCTATCGGCCTAACCGGTAAAGATGCCAACCTCATCCAAGCCAAAAAACTCTTGGTAGAAAAGATTGGAGCAGACGGTATAGCCGTGCCAGTAGATTTAGGCTACGTCGGTGACGTGGTCAGCGTCAACAAAGACGTGATTAATATGCTTATTGCTTCCAACTTCATCCCAGTTATTGCACCGCTTGGTGTCGATGAAGAAGGCAACACCTATAACATCAATGCTGATTTGGTCGCCGGTAAAGTGGCGGAGTTTTTGCAGGCAGAAAAACTCATGCTCTTAACCAATATCAAGGGCGTCTTGGGCCGTGATGGCAAAGTGGTGACTGGCCTGACACCAAAAACCGTTGATAGCTTGATCGCAGACGGCACGATTTCAGGCGGTATGATTCCTAAAATAGGGTGCGCGCTTGATGCGGTGCGTGGCGGCGTAAAAAGCGCAGTCATTGTCGATGGCCGTGTACCGCATGCCACCTTGCTTGAGATTTTCACCAACGAAGGTGTCGGTACACTGATCAGTCGTGACTTAGATTCATCGATGACCTGACATTAGGAGCCAATCATGGCCTTGTGGTTATGGTGTCTGCTTTTTGTGTTAGAGAGCCTCTACTGCTGGTGGATTATTGGCTACGGCGGTGCGCGCTGGATAGAGGGCTGGAAGTCGTTCTTTATGATTGAATGGTTTGCGCTTGATTGGACAGCGGAGCAAATTCGTCTTTACGTGCTCATTATTTGGTGCTTCAGTCTGATTTGGTTTATCATAGGTATTATAAAGCCCGAGCTTAGGCTCTAAGCTTGGGCTTTTTGCCAGTATCTAAAAGCTTTGTTTACCTAAAAGCTTCTCTTACGAAAAAGTCGCGTCGAACGCTTCTTCATCATAACCACACAGCAAGAAAAGCTTATCTTGGTAACTGCCTTCTACAATTGGACGTTTAATCATGCTGGTGTTTTCTACCAGCAAATCTATCGCTTTATCTATACTGTCATCAGCGGCTTGCTTCTGCTCGTCAGATAGTTTGCGCCACGTGGTTCCGCGCTTGTTTAGCACTTTATCAATACCCAGCTTATCTACCCAGCGCTCTACGCTCTCTTTATCAATACCCTGCTTTTTATAGTCATGAAACTCATAGCTTACATTTAGCTCATCAAGCTTGGTAAACGCTTTTTTCATGGTGCTACATGATTTGATGCCATAAACAGTGATGCTCATAAAAACTCCCAATCCATAGTCATTAGTCGCTGTATTATACCGAAGCCGGTTAATTTTTGGTTTATTAGGGCGTGTCCTCATTTTAAAAATGGCGATAAAAATGAGATAAATCGCCGTCAAACAAGGAAAATAGCGCAGATAATATCGAGATATTAATCAGCTATTTGACATCGTTTGGCCAGATTTAGCCATTTTTAGCCCATTTAGATGGCTATCGATTGAATTGAGGACACGGCCTAAACAAAAACCTCCTGTCGCTACCATGACGCCTTCCCTCAACTTGCAAACATGTCGTCGTGACAGCGCGCGAACGCGTCATCATACCATCGCAATTTTCGCCAAATTACGCTATGCTATGGCATTATTTTGTTTTACCCAATTTATCTGTAATCATCAATTTCGAGCCGACTATGAGCAACGCCGTGACAGCAGAAACTGCTAATACCAATCAGACCAATAATACTTCTATAGACCATACCCAATATCAACCGCAGCTGATCGAAGCGGCACAACAAGCCAAATGGGCAACGGACAAACGCTATGAAGTGGGCAATGAGCCAAGCGACAAGCCCAGTCGCTATATGCTGTCGATGTTCCCGTACCCAAGCGGCAAGCTGCACATGGGACACGTGCGTAACTATACCATCTCTGATGTGTTAAGCCGTTATTATCGTCTAAAGGGTTTCGAGGTCATGCAGCCAATGGGCTGGGATGGCTTTGGCCTGCCAGCGGAAAACGCCGCCATCGCCAACCAAACGCCACCTGCTGCTTGGACATTTGCCAACATCGACAACATGCGCGCGCAGCTAAAATTGCTCGGTCTCTCTATCGACTGGTCACGTGAGTTTGCCACTTGTAGCCCTGAGTATTATCAGTGGGAACAGTGGTTATTTTTACAGTTATATAAAAAAGGCTTGGTCTACAAAAAACTCTCTACGGTCAACTGGGATCCGGTCGACAACACCGTCCTTGCCAACGAGCAAGTCATCGATGGCAAAGGCTGGCGTAGTGGCGCGCCCGTTGAGAAGCGCGACATCCCGATGTATTACTTTAATATCACTGATTATGCCGATGAGCTGCTCGATGATTTAGACCAGCTAGAGGGTCATTGGCCGTCTGAAGTTCTGACCATGCAGCGCAATTGGATTGGACGTAGTGCTGGTATGGAAGTTCACTTCCCTTATGAGCTTGCAGGCGAAAGCAACACTTTAGATGTGTTTACCACTCGCCCTGATACCTTGTTGGGCGTCACTTATGTAGCGGTTGCCGCTGAGCATCCATTAGCGCAGTATGCGTCTGAGCATGATGAGGCGATCGCTCAGTTTTGTGCGTTATGTAAAAAAGGCTCAGTCGCCGAAGCAGATCTTGCCAAAGCCGAAAAGATCGGTATGGATACTGGCCTTACTGTGCTTCATCCACTTACAGGTAAAAAAGTACCTGTTTGGGTTGCCAACTATGTACTGATGAGCTACGGCTCAGGTGCGGTAATGGCGGTACCTGCACACGATGAGCGCGATTATGAATTTGCGACCAAATACAACTTGCCTATCAAACAAGTTATCCAGTCTCCTGACGGTTATGCTGAGTCCGTCATCGCCGATGCCAAAACAGCTGGTACTGAACCAAACCTTGCTTATACTGAGCGCAATAGCTTGGTCAATTCAGGCGAATTTGATGGTATGGATTTTGATCAAGCGTTTGAGGCAATGCTGGCAAAGCTTGAGCCGCAGGAGCTGGCGAAGAAAAAAATCCAGTACCGCCTGCGTGATTGGGGCGTCTCGCGTCAGCGCTACTGGGGCTGCCCTATCCCGATGGTCAACTGTGAGCACTGCGGCACAGTACCTGTTGAAGAGCAGGATTTGCCAGTTGTACTGCCAACTGACGTCGTTCCAGACGGCCGCGGCAACCCGCTCAAAAACATACCAGAGTTTGTCAATACTACTTGTCCAAAGTGCGGCAATCCAGCTGAGCGCGAGACCGATACCTTTGACACCTTCGTTGAGTCGAGCTGGTACTACGCGCGCTTTGCCAGTCCAAACGACACGCAAAACATGGTCAACAAGTCTGCGGCCAATAAATGGCTGCCTGTCGATCAATACATCGGCGGTGTCGAGCACGCGGTCATGCACCTACTTTATGCGCGTTTCTTCCATAAGCTTATGCGTGATGAAAACTTAGTATCAGGAAACGAGCCGTTTGCTAATTTGATGACGCAAGGCATGGTACTTGCTGGTACTTTTAATAGAGTCAATAGCGATGGCAGTACCACTTATTATTTCTCAGACGATGTCGATATCGATTACAACGAACGTGGACAACCGATTAAAGCAACTTTAAAAGCAGATGGTCAGCCCGTTACAATTGGTAAAATCGAAAAGATGTCCAAGTCAAAAAACAACGGTGTCGATCCACAGATTACTATTGATAAATATGGCGCTGATACTGTGCGTCTATATACGCTATTTACTGCCCCTGCTGATCAAACCCTTGAATGGTCGGATGATGCGCTAAAAGGTCCGTATAATTTTGTCAAAAAGGTTTGGCGCATCGCAACTGAACACATGCAAGCATTAGCAGCAGCCAACTTAAACCTTGAGACGCTCAATAATGAAGCCTTAAACACGGATGGTCTAAGTAAAGAAGCGAAAAACTTACGTCGTAAGACTCATGAAACCATCGTCAAGATTGATAGTGATTTGGGTGACCGTTTGGCGCTGAACACGCCAGTATCGAGTTTGATGGAGCTTGCCAATGAGCTATCAAGCTTTAATGCCAGCGGTGAGCAAGACTTGCAAGTACAGCACGAAGCATTGATTGACTTACTGATTATGCTATCCGTTTATGCCCCGCACGTTGGTGAGCACTTAATTGAGCAGTTAGGACTCGACACGGTAACGTTAAACTACCCAGCCGTTGACGAGCGCGCTCTGGTGCAGGATACGATTACGATGGTGGTACAGGTCAATGGTAAGATGCGCGGTAAAATGGATGTCGCCCCCAACAGCGATCCTGAGCAGCTAAAAGCACAGGCGCGTACGCTTGAAGGTGTGGCCAAGTTTTTGACAGGGGACATCAAAAAAGAAATCGTTGTCCCTAATAAATTGGTCAATATCGTGGTGGTAGGTTAGATCTTTTAGGCTTAGAAATTTTGATGACCCTAAGCCTTTTTAAAATTTAAGGATAGCGATTATGTCTTATAAGCATCGAGCTGCACAATCACAACCCAAAAAGGCAAACGGGCAAAAACTAGCGACAGCGTTACTTGCTGCTTTGCCGATGATGACAGTACTCGGTGCCGCGACAGCGCTTAGCGGCTGCGGCTTTCAATTACGTGGTTATGATACACCGATGCTGTTTGATGTTGCCAAAACAGCGATAATTATTGAAGATGATCGTACTTCCTTTCCGTTAAAACTACCATTAACGCGGCGCCTAGAAGCCTTGGGGGTCGATGTCATTGATAACATGACTCTGACCGACGTGGCTAATAACAATCAAAGTGCTGATACTGCACCAATCGCTGCTATTACAGTAAAAAATATACGTTTTAAGCGTTATGAGCTGGTTGGTGTATTGACAGAGATTCGCTTAGTATTGACAGCAGATGTTAGTTATCAAACTGTCGAAAATGGCAAGTCTGTGACTTTAACCAATCCTATTCAAGTCGAACGTAGCTATCAGTATAATGAGGCATCTGTCAGCACTGATGATCAGCAAGGTGACCAAATCCGCGACTGGCTTTATGATAGCTTGGCACGCCGGATTACAGATCAATATGTCGCCATCTCCTTACCTAAAGTTGCTCCCAGTAGGACTAATAATTCAGCTCAAATGATTAAAAACTCAGCAACCACCAACGTTATTGCACCTAACCCCTAGTTTCGTAGCTAGGGCTCGCATTGCTTACTTTTACACTCTAATTTCTCAACCTTAAAAGGTTATGATTCAATCCTTATGCAAGATACCTTTATACAGGCCTATCCAAAGCTACTACAACCTACCGTTGCAGTAGCTGGCTTGTGGCTTGCACATGGTGATGAGCCGTTACTAAGTCAATGGTTTATCGATGCCATGCGTCCACACTGGCGCGCACAAAACTACGCGATTAAGCGTATTGAACTAATATCTGTTAAAAGCTGGCAAGAGGTGCTATCAGAGCTGGGTAGCCAATCTTTATTCGACGATGCCAGCGCGCTCATCGTGACGGGCAACCATAAGCCGGACAAAGCCGTCATCGCTGAGCTAGAACGCCTCGCTCAGGATGCACAAACAGGAGCGCATAGTCATAGTTTGTTATGGTTAACATCCAAACAAGACAAGCGGTCTCAGAGCAGTAAATGGTTTGCACCGTTTGCTCAATATGGTCACGTTATTGATTGCAATTTATATAATGAACAACAACGTCAGCAGCTGCTACAAATACAAGCACAGCAGTTTGGCCTAAAGCTATCAAAAGAAGCGTGGCAGCTACTCATGTCACATACCGAGCACCATCTATTGAGTGCCTATCAAACATTATGGCGATTGTCTTATCTGTTCGCACCGCAATTGATGGCAAATAGCGATAAGACTAAAGAAAACAACATCTCTAAGCCTGCTACCAATGTCGCTTTAGACATCAAAGATCTACAAGCTGCCTTAGTCAGCGACGCCCAATTTAGCGTGTTTGATTTATCGGATGCGATGCTTGCAGGTAATAGCGCGCAAGTGGTAAAAATAATGTTTCAGCTGAAAACGACTGATGAGCCAACGACCTTAGTGCTATGGGCGATTAGTAAAGACATGCGTCAGATTATGCAACTGATGGATGGACAAGACCCGCAAGCACTTGGCATATGGCGGAGCAAGCAAGGCTTATACCAGCAAGCTTGTCGCCGTCAGTCAAAAGCGCAAACTGCCGAATGGCCTGCCCTGCTTTATCGCTGTGACCGAGCGATTAAAGGTCTTATTCGCCAGCCAGCTTGGGAGCTTTTATTACAAGCGGCATTGGAGCTATCTGGTCAACGCTTGTTTACGACTCGATAACTTTCTATCTTTACTATTCTCCACAACTTGTCTTTATTAGCTGATCTTAAATGGCAGATTTTGGTTCTTCCTACTCTCCTTAACCTTTCTTAAACTATCTACCATTCCTTTTTATTCTGTAAGCCTCTACTATACATACACTTAAGTTCACTGTGATTGGATCATTACCATGCGCAAAATAAGCAAAAAGCCTGCTATCAAATGGGGCATTATCGCCTTGATTATTATAGCGTTAGGAGCTTTAGCCTATACCTTTTTAAAACCAGAAGAAGAAAAACCCAGCTACCTGACAGCAACGGCTAACATTGGCGATATTGAAAACAACGTCATGGCTTCTGGTAAAGTTAAAGCACTCAATACGGTTGATGTCGGTGCGCAGGTGTCCGGTGAAGTTAAACGTTTGTATGTTGAGGTGGGCGACGAAGTACAAGAAGGCGATCTTATTGCTCAGATTGATCAAGTGACGCAAAAAAACAACTTAAGTAATGAGCAAGCAAGCCTTGAGCAAAGTGAAGCCGCTATTCAAAGCGCACAAGCAGAATATTTAAGTCGACAAGCCAGCCTAAAGAGCGCCTACGCCGATCTTGCCAGTCGTCAATCTGAGCTAAAACAAGCCCAGTCTGATTTTGCTCGCCTGCAAGACTTAGTCGCCATCGATGCAATATCGCAGCAGGAGTATGATACCCAAGCGACGAGTGTTGAGACAGCAAAAGCTGCCGTTGCCAATGCGCGTGCAGCTATCGATACGGCTAAGGCTGCTATCGCCACCACAGAAGCAAATATCAATAGTCAGCAAGCAGCACTACGCAAATCCCAAACCAACGTCAGTACTGCTGAGGAAGACTTAAGCTATACCACTATTCGCGCGCCCATGTCAGGGACTATAGTCTCTGTTACTACTGAACAAGGCACTACCGTCAATGCCAATCAAACAGCGCCGACCATTGTTACCTTAGCGGACTTATCGACCGTACGTATCAATGCGCAGATTTCTGAAGCTGATGTAATCAATGTTAAAGCTGGCATGCCAGTCTATTTCAATATCATTGGCAATCCTGATCAAAAGTTTGATTCTATACTCAAGGCCATTGAGCCTGCACCTGAGAACATCAGTGACACCAGCTCAACGGATTCTGCGATTTATTATGTGGGTTACATCGAAGTGCCTAACACGGACCGGCGCTTTCGCATTGACATGACAGCACAGGTTTATATCGTTATCGATCAAGCAACAGACGCCCTGCTTATCCCTGCTGCTGCTCTACAGCCTGTTGGCAAAACGGACAAAAAAGCGACTGCAAACGATGATCCAAACGTAAAAACGGGTAAGGTTCGCGTGCTAAAACCAGACGGCGAAGTGGTTGAACAGAGAGTTAAAACTGGCATCAACAATCGTGTCGATGTACAGATTTTAAGTGGCTTGAATAAAGGCGATGAAGTGATTTTAGGTGAAGCAGACTCAACCAAAGGCCAAAGCAGCAGAGGTGGTAGACCGTTCTAACCATTAGATTTATAAGATGAGCTTTAGTTTTGATTGCTTGGTGTTTAGGAGTTTTACGTCAGCAATTTTTTAGTAGTATGCATATAGGTAGCATCGCAAATGAGTCACAAAACCTCTGATCTTAAAACCGCAGCAGACGTCCCATTGATGCAGGTCAAAGGGCTAATAAGAGAGTTCAAAGCTGGTGAGCAAACCATTCGCGTGCTACACGATATCGACTTGACCATCAATCAAGGTGAGATGGTCGCTATCATAGGTCAGTCAGGCTCTGGTAAGTCAACTCTAATGAATATTTTAGGCTGCTTAGATCAAGCGACGGCAGGCGAATACAAGATATATGGACAATCTGTCAATCGCTTGGACGCTGATGAATTGGCCAAGCTACGCCGCGAGCATTTCGGTTTTATTTTTCAACGCTATCATTTGCTTGGCGACATTAGCGCACGAGACAATGTCTCTGTACCTGCGGTATACGCCGGTATGGATGGACAGGCACGTAGTGAACGAGCCGAGAAGCTATTAGCGGATTTGGGCTTAGCAGAAAAAGTAAATAACCGTCCAAACCAGCTATCTGGTGGTCAACAGCAACGTGTATCTATCGCGCGCGCCCTCATGAACGGCGGTGATATCATCTTAGCAGATGAGCCAACTGGCGCGCTAGATAGTAAGTCGGGCGAAGATGTCATGCAGATTTTGCATGATTTAAATGCTCAAGGGCATACCATCATTATGGTTACCCATGACCCCAATCTTGCCGCACAAGCCGAACGCGTCATTGAACTCAAAGACGGCTACGTCATCGCTGACTATAAGAATGACAATTATCAACAAGTACAGGCGCGGCCCGAATCGATCTTAGACAATCATCGCAAAAGCGCTTTTAGTAGCTTTATTGATCGCTTATTTGAAGCCTTTAAGATGTCGTTACTAGCGATGCGCGCGCACAAAATGCGCACTTTGCTTACGATGCTTGGGATTATTATCGGTATCGCCTCAGTGGTATCCGTGGTTGGACTCGGTAAAGGCTCACAAGCGCAGATTTTAACCAACATCAGCTCCCTTGGTACCAATACCATTACCGTAAGTGATGGCTACCCCTATGGCGACCCACGACGTCAGTACAATGATGATAATTTGACCCCGCAAGATGCTCAAGCTGTTGCAGATCAGCCCTATGTCATTAGTGTCAGCCCTCAGCTTGATAGCAACATGAATGTACGCTATCGCAATGTACAAGAGGCCGCTAGTGTCAGTGGTGTCGGAGAGGACTATCTTAGTGTCAGTGGTGAGTCGCTGATTCAGGGGCAAGATTTTGACGAGCAAAGTATCTTGCGACGTACGCAAGATATTATTATTGACGACAATGCCAAAAACACCTTTTTTCCAGATATCGCCAACCCTATTGGTGAGGTGTTATTAATAGGCAGTGTACCAGGACGCGTGATTGGTGTCCTTGCCCCCAATAACAGTGGCTTTAGTCGTAGTGTCGACTCACCAACGCTGTATATGCCGTATACGACGATGATGTCACGTATTAAAGGTAGTGCCTACATTGAGAGTTTTGTGGCATTAATCGACGATAATATCTCTTCTTCGGCTGCTGAGTCCGCCATCTCCCAATTGATGATAAGTCGTCATGGCACCGATGATTTTCGTATACGTAATTCTGAC
>NZ_LNUO01000041.1:0-12418 GCF_001462175.1 Psychrobacter sp. ENNN9_III | reverse complement strand
TCAGCACATAGGCTGAGTTTAAGATAAAGCGTTTGAAGATTAAAACTTATATAGTATTAGTCAACTATGCAAGATCACGAACCTTTGGCTCACGCTCCCACAGACGCGACTTAGCGTTTTCGATAAAGGCATCTAAGTCAGCAAGTGGTGTGACAAAGCTGTCTTTTTCTACTGGTAGCTTGCTTAAGATGAATTCTTCAGTCGCTCCGCAATATGCAATTGCTTTACAATGCACATAAGCATCAGTAAACCAATCTAAGGTCGAGCTGTCTTTTGCTAGTTTCTTGGCTTGGTCTGGCATGATGATACTGACCACCGCATCAAAGAATACCGAAGGCGCACCTGCTACACGCTCTTCAGCTTGTATACGTGTGCCATCATCTAATTCCACCTCTTTACTCGGCGCAACGATTTTTACCATACCGCCTTGGGCATTGACAGCGTCTTCAAACTTTTTGATTTCGCTATGATTTGACCCTTTAGCAACTAAGATACCAACCAAACGTCCTTTTAAAGACTTAGGCGTACGGCCAATCGTCTGCAATGGCTCAGAGGTTGCCATATCTTGTACGGGAGCTGCAGCATCAGCAGGTTCTGGCAACTCCATACCTAAGGCAGTTGCCACGCGATTGGCCAAATCTTCATCGATATGTAACAGATGGCCAAGCATACGGGTACGTACATGAGGAGTATCTACTTTGCCAAGCTCAAATGCATAAGCCGTAGCAATATGCGCCTGCTCAGCTGGCGTTTGGCTGCGGTAGAACATACGCGGTTGACTATAATGGTCTGCAAAGCTCTCTGCGCGAATACGGCCTTTTACGCCATCATCCAACTGCTCATGGAATGACTCAAAACCTTTTTTAACACTTTCACGTGGACGCTCAGGATCTAAACTTTGTGGATCATAGAGGGTACGCGTCTTGGGCACCTGCATTTGCATATGACCATCTTGCTGGTTATTAGCAAATGGACATTTTGGTGCATTGACAGGAATTTGCGCAAAATTTGGTGAATTAAAACGGAACAATTGAGTGTCTAAATAACTAAACAGGCGTCCTTGTAGCAGAGGGGCATTACTATAATCAATACCAGGTACTACATGTGATGGACAAAATGCTACTTGCTCCGTTTCTGCAAAGAAGTTATCAGGGTTACGGTTCAAGACCATTTTACCGATAATTTTAACTGGCACTGTCTCTTCTGGAATCAGTTTGGTCGCGTCTAGATGATCAAATGGAAACTCATTGGCTTCTTCTTCAGTAAATAACTGAACACCAAGCTCCCACTCAAAATACATACCATTTTCAATCGCTTCATACATGTCACGGCGGTTATAATCAGGGTCAGCACCAGATATTTTTACAGCTTCATCCCAAATAAGCGACTGTACACCTGCTACTGGTTTCCAGTGGAAACGTACAAAGGTACTTTTACCGTCTTTATTTAGCAAACGGAAAGTATGGATACCAAAACCTTCCATCATGCTAAAGCTACGCGGGAGCGCTCGATCACTCATCAACCAGATGACATTGTGCATAGTTTCGGGGCTTAGTGACACAAAGTCCCAAAAAGTGTCATGCGCAGAAGCCGCTTGCGGAAACCCGCGATCTGGTTCTGGTTTTACCGCATGGATCAAATCTGGAAACTTAATGGCATCTTGAATAAAGAAGATCGGCATATTATTGCCAACTAAGTCCCAGTTCCCCTCTTCAGTATACATTTTTACTGAAAAACCACGAACATCACGCGGCGTATCTTTTGAGCCTTTATTACCAGCGACAGTCGAAAAACGAGTAAATACAGGCGTTTGCTTCCCTGTTTCTGTAAGAATTTTAGCGGTCGTGTATTCTTCTAACGATTCTGTCAATTCAAAATAACCGTGGGCAGCACTACCACGAGCATGTACCACGCGCTCAGGAATACGTTCATGATCAAAATGATTAATCTTTTCACGCAGTACAAAATCTTCTAACAATGATGGCCCACGCGCGCCAGCTTTTAGCGAATTTTGGTTATCAGAAATAGCAACACCTTGCTGCGTCGTTAAAACTTTACCGTCATCGTCTGCACGCTGGTGAGTTTCACCCCCGTTACCACGTTCAGTATTCATATTTTTAGCGGGGTCGGTATGATCTAGATTCTTCTTCATAATATATCCTAGCTAGTAAATAAAATAAGTCTGTTAAGACCCTTGATAAAGTGCTCACACAGTTTTTATATCCTTGAAGATAATGTTGACTTCATATGTCGTTCATTTTTCTGTGTTAATAGCACTACCGATTATTGATAAAACGAAAATAAATAACAGGTTTCCAAACTATATTACCCAAAAAATAAGTTGCTTATATGGTGAACCTTGTTGATATTTAGTTAAATTTCACACTTAATATAAACGAAAACTTTCACCTCTATGGCGGTATATATGCAAGATAAGAACGCATATAAATAATTGATTGTTGTAATGCCAATATTTTCTGGGGTATGCTTTTAGAAGGATTACTTACCAACGATAAATAACTGGACGTTGTATTTAGCCATCTATTTATCTTTTTTTAGCAAACTATAAGGCTATTTATCATGTCATTAACATCGTCTATCCTACCCAATTTTTTATCTAAACATCTTTATAACTCGTTGGTCGCTAGCACCTCGTTGGGCTTAATGATGCTTACGTTTGGCCAGACAGCAGCGGCCATTACCTCTACAGACATCACCTATAAGGTCGATGATAAACCTTATCAAGGCTATTACGCCAAAGCTGACAAGCCTAATGCGCCTTTTATCCTACTGATTCATGATTGGGACGGATTGACAGACTACGAGCGCAAACGCGCGGATATGCTGGCCGAACAAGGCTACAATGTGCTGGCTGCTGATATGTTTGGCACAGGTGTGCGCCCGACCGAAATGGAAGATAAGAAGCGTCTGACCTCAGCGCTGTACGACGATCGCAGTAAAATGCGTCGCTTGCTACAAGGCGCGTTAAATGCAGGACGACTCCAAGGTAATGATGTTCGCACAGGCGTGACGATGGGTTACTGTTTTGGTGGTACAGTCGCTTTAGAGCTTGCAAGATCAGGTTTTCCGCAAAAAGCGTTTGTGCCTTTTCATGGAGGGCTCGAAACTCCAAAGGGACAAAATTACGATAAAACGAATGGGGAGATTTTAGTTTTCCATGGTACAGCCGATGAGGCCGTACCATTTGAAGACTTCACTACTTTGGGAAAAAGTTTAGAAGCTAGCAAAGTACCCCATGAGATGATTACGTATAGCGGTGCAGTTCACGCTTTTACTGATTTTAATAACCCTGATAGATACAATGCGCGCGCAGATGAGCGCTCTTGGAAGCGCTATTTAGATTTTTTAGCAGAAGAATATCGATAGCGTTAGGTGCTATTATCAGTTAGAGTATAAGAGCAGCAATAAGACTGTTTGCTATCAAATATAAGCATCAATGCTTTTGCGCGGTATCAATGCTGTTTTAGCTCAACAGATTTTTTGCAACCATACTTTAAAAAAGGCGACTAATATATTTTACCTAAGACGGCTCGTAACTGTATTTACGAGCCGTCTTTATTCATCCGTCTAGGGCGTAGTGTTCGTTGAGTGAGGAAGATAGCCATATCTAAGCTCTATTGGATATATTCCCTAGTTATAGACAAGGAAGACAGTTATGTTATTAGATAACGACGTATTGCGTGCGCGCATTCGTTTATTAGGATCGTTTTTAGGTGAGGCCATTTCTCGCCAATCTGGCCAACAGACATTAGACACCATCGAGACCTTGCGCCAAGGTTTTATCCAAGAGCGCCGCGAGCATAACGACGGACAAAAAAAGCAACTTATCGAGCTCATCGCCTCGCTAGACAATCAAACACTAAAAAATGTCATTCGCGCGTTTTCTATTTACTTTTTTTTGGCAAACCTAACCGAAGAAAACTACTTACGTGAGCAGCGGCGAGTGATGCGCGCGGAGTCCAACCAAAGCTGGGAGGGCTCTTTTCGCCGCACTTTATCAGAATGCCGCGAGCGCCAGATCGAACCTGAACAAATCAAAGAACTCATTGATCAGCTAAAATTTATCCCCGTCTTTACCGCGCACCCTACCGAGGCGCGTCGCCGTACAACGATGAATATCCTGCAAACGCTATACGAGCACACCGATGCCATGGGTGCCTATCCTGAGGGTAGTCTCGCCTTTGAGCAAGCCAAACAAAAAACGTCAGAAACCATTGATCTACTGTGGTCATCAGATGAAGTGCGGACTCGTAAACCCTTGGTCTATGATGAAATCAATAACGGCCTGCATTATTTTGATGCCAGTCTTTTTACCGCTATACCGAAAGTCTATCGCAATATCAAAGACGCAATCGTAGAGATTTATCCTGAGCTTAGTGACTATGCGCTGCCCGCTTTTGTCAATTTTGGCTCTTGGATCGGCGGCGATAGAGATGGCAACCCCTTCGTCACTCATGAGACCACAGAAATGGCCGTGTTGATGCATGCCAATACCGTGCTGCGCCATTACCAAGTATTGATCCGAAAGCTGCGCCGCGAGCTCATTCATAGCGATAGTATCGTTACCATCGCGCCCGAGATTTATGAGCGCATCCAAGATTACAATGAGCTGGATCAGCAAGTGTTTTGTTATAACCCTGATGACTACAACCATGAGCCATACCGTAGATTGTTGTCGCTTATTCTTGCTAAAGTAAAAGCCACCAACCAACACATCCAAAGCCAAGGCACTGACGATAAAGCAGCAAAAGACGCGTACTTATCGCCGGCCGCACTGTTAGATGACTTACGCCTTATCCGAAAAAGCGTCAACACGCATGATAGCGCCCATGCCGAAGGGCTGCTACTAGATACCATCCGCTTGGTCAAAACCTGCGGCTTTCATCTGGCCGCGCTCGATATTCGCCAAGACTCAGGCTATCATGGCGAGGTCATTGCCGATATTTTTGCCAGTGCCTCCAACTTGCCCGATTACAAGGCGCTAAGCGAAGCAGAGCGCCAAGAGTGGCTAACCCGCCTACTACAAAAACCAGGCACGCCGCTGATTTATACCGATAATTTAAGCGAGCAAACCCGTGAGCAGCTGGCATTGATGCAGTCGGTGGCCAAACTGCGCAAACTGGTCGGCGACGATACCTTTGGCAGCTACGTGATCTCGATGACCAATAACGCCAGTCAACTACTAGAAGTGCTGCTGCTGATGCGTTTTGCTGGTTTATCTGGTATCGATGACGACGGACACTTATTTGCCGCTTTACCAGTAGCACCATTGTTTGAAACCATCGAAGACCTTAAAAACATTGATAAAATCATGCCAACGGTGCTGGATAACCCGCTGTATCGCGAGCTACTTGAGCACTCAGGCAATATTCAAGAGATTATGCTGGGCTACTCGGACTCTTCTAAAGACGGCGGCATCATCACCTCGGCTTGGCAGCTGTATAGCGCCCAGCAGACCATTACACGTATTGCCAACCAATATGGCATCAGCACCCGTCTGTTCCATGGCCGCGGCGGCTCTGTCAGTCGCGGCGGCGGCTCAACTCATCAGGCCATCGCCGCTCAGCCTGCTGGCACATTAAACGGACAAATCAAGTTTACCGAACAAGGCGAAGTGCTCTATGCCAAATACGCCAATCCAGATACAGCAGTGTTTGAGCTGACCATGGGCATCACAGGCGCACTAAAAGCCAGCTCGTCACGCTTTGTGGCGCAGCCAGCCCAGCTCGATAGCTATGAAGCACTGTTTGCGGATTTGGCCGATGCTGGTGAGCAGCAATATCGAGCACTGACGGATAATACAGAAGGCTTTTATCAGTTTTACTCCGAGGCCACGCCCGTACAAGAAATCTCTTTACTAAATATCGGCTCGCGCCCTGCCCACCGCAAAAAAGGCTTGCCAAGCAAATCGACCATTCGGGCGATACCTTGGGTGTTTGGCTGGTCATTGGCCCGCTTTACCCTTCCTGCATGGTATGGCGTGGGCACGGCATTAGAGAGTGTCAAACAAAACGAAGGATTGATGAAAGAGATGAATAAAAACTGGCCGTTTTTTAGCGCCTTTATCAGCAATATCGAAATGGCCTTTACCAAATCGGAGATGAATATCGCCCACGCCTACAGTCAGCTGTGTAAAGACGAGCACTTACGTGCGCAAGTCATGCAGGCTGTCGAGCACGAGCACGCGCTTACTCACTCTGGCCTAAACTCCCTGCTCGAGCAAACCTCATTATTGTCCACGCAGCAAGAGCTGGCAGCGTCTTTACAATGGCGCAATGCTTACTTAGACCCGATAAACTATATCCAAATCGAGCTACTCAAACGCATGCGCCAACCTGATGATAATGATACTAAAAGTACCGACAAACTGGCGGTAGAAGATCCCCTGATTCGCAGTATCAATGCCCTCGCGGCAGGACTACGTAATACTGGTTAGAACTTGATACTGATATTAAAACGCGAATAACCGCTGACTTAGTTAGCGGTTATTTTTTGAAAAACCAAAATTTGGTTGTTCGCTGGCATCTGATATTGAGTCATTAATGTTAAATGGTGAGTGTTGGCTAAAGCGATGATATCTTCTTTATGCCGGATACCGCTACCAGCATCACGCTGGCGCAAACTGAGATCAAACTGCTGGTTAATTGCACTGGTATAGCGTCCGTTTTCATTAAATGGCCCGTAAACAATCAGCTTGCCGTCTAACGGTAATGCTTCTCCGACCAACTCAAACAACCTCTCAACCAAAGGCCAAGCGATAATATGTAAGGTGTTAGCGGTAAATACAGCGTCATAAGGTTCGTTAGTATTAGTTTTTGGAATAGAATTTGTTAACAAATTAAAAGCCAACGGTGCATACAGGTTTGATGCGGGATAGGCATTATGCCAAGCTTGTATCACTTGATGACTATCAGTCACATCGCTGGTTTGCCATTGTAAGTGTGGCAATCTTGGTGCAAAGTAAACACTATGCTGTCCGGTACCTGAGCCGACTTCTAAGACATGAGTATGCTCTTGTAGCTCTTTTTGTAGCACGTTTAAGATAGGTGCTTTATTATTTTCACACGCTTGCGAAAATAGCGCTCCGGCTGGAGCAATCGATTGCGTATTATCTGAATCATTATTAAACACTACAGCCATCCTTATAATACTGTTTTCATCAAGCACAGATATCAATAACGAAGATAAGCAACAATAACCTACCACAACGACCTAATAAATACCTGCTTCAATGCCTGCCGCCAATGTCATTGCCAGCTCTTCGACTTGTTCAGTAAATTTATCTTGCCAATCACCTTGTAAAATCAGCGCTTCTTGTATCCATTCCCAGCGTAATCCTGTCGTAATCGTTTGCAGCGCCCGTTTGGTTCCTGTGCCATCTTGTCCCGCTCGAATATACAGCGCGAATGGCATGCCCTGCTTCTTCTCTAGCACTGGATAATAACAGCGATCAAAGAAATCCTTGGTCAGTCCTGCCATATACGCCAAGTTCTCAGTCGTGCCTAATAATAACGCATCAGCTGCGAGTACATCTTCAGGCTGCGTATTCTGGGGCGTCTTTAAGATGACATTGATATCTATATCAGAATGATTGGCACCATCGTAAGCCGCTTGCGCCAACTTCTTGGTGTTGGGTGATGGCGCATGCGCGACGATAAGTAAGGTTTTGGTAGCCATATTAATCACCTTTATAACAATTAATAGTCATTTTCTGAATAATATCACAACAGATAATTTTGGGAAAAGACACTCAATATCATTCTTATGGAATACTTTTTGCATAATAGCGCTCAAAGGTTGCTCAAGTTTTTATGCCTGTTATTGATAGTGGTTATATAGAATGATCTCATTACACTATTTTACATAGGTATAAGACTTATGCAAATGGACACAGTTTCAAAAACTCGATTACTACAATTTTCCAGTTGCTACAGGTTTTATAGAAATAAAGCTAGTCTATACTCACAATCGCGATACCAAAGTTAAAATTAAACGTTAACTTCTCAACATATGTAAAACGAAACCATATTGTAGTCCTACAAATTTGAGTAATTGAGCCAATTTGAGTTAAACAATCGGAGTATTTATGAGTATTAGCCAGAATCGATCTGCTAATGATAATTTATTAAATTTGAATACAGTTTCAGAAGGCAAAATGGTTAGAAGCGACGGTATCGTTGTTAATAATCGTGGTTGCGATATATCTGACTTTATTAAAGTAGAGCCAAATGCTAAATATAACATCTCTAGCGAACAACGCAGAGGTCGTGACACTTTTATTTATATTGCTTACTACGATAGCAATAGAGATTTTATCAAACGGGTATCTGCAAGAGACAGATATTCTAAAAGTATAACCGTTACTGCCCCTACAGATGCTCATTATGCGCGTCTCAATATGAATGGCGGCCCTGCCTATCAACACAAACGTATGTTTATAAAAGATGGCGAAGTACTGCCTCCTCAAAATTTTGAGGGCGTATATCCTGATCCTCATCAGGATACCATCTATTTTAAGAATAATTATAGTACGCCTGAAGAAGCGCTTGAGGATGCAGCTAGGCGTGGAGGCGCCAACATTATATTCCCAGATGGTAAATATGAAGTAGCTCTAAAACCTAGAGTACCTAATATTCGGCTGTTTGGTACGGGTGCAACTTACTTTTATGCTAAATCCAGATCAGCAGTGCTTGAAGTTCGCGAAAGAGGGAATGGCTTTCAAGCGACAGGCATTCATTTTAGAGGCCAAACTATAAAGCATGCTGACACTAACAGCCCATTGGCCACCTCTATCTATTGTATGTGGATATGGGGCAAAGATTGTAAGTTTAGCAACTTTACCTCTGAAGGAGCGATATACGACAGCTTATATATACGTGGCAATGGTGAAATGAACTTTGAAGCCAGTGATTTCAAAATAGGTCCATCTAACAGAAACTGTCTTACTATCGCATCAGGCTTTGGTATAACGCTTAAAAATGGCATTGTTCGGTTTAAAAAAAATACATATGTCTATTCTACAAACCCTAGCCGAAACGACCGTGAACCAACCTATGGCGGTTTATACCTTGCCGATATTGAACCACCTACCTCTTCTCTTCAATGGGGCAATGTATTATACGAAGACATTGAGTTTATCAATGCTAGCAACTCGTCTGGAGGACGTCAGATCATAATACAAGATAACAATCGTAATAATCGCAATTACTTTGATATTACTATCCGTAACTGTCTTATGATCAAAGAAGGTAATCATGATGGACATGCCCCATACATCAGGCTGACATCAAAATCTAAACAGAAAGCATTTAGAGGCATTACTGTTGAAGGTGGTACATATAACAACCGCGTCATTATGACATCAAAGTATGAAAAGTTACTTGAGGACTGTACGTTTCAGAATATTAAACTAGATAATACGATATCTTTTGGCTGGCTAATTACCCTTGGCGAAGATTGTATTGCTAGGCTAATTACCCTTGGCGAAGATTGTATTGCTAGAAATATTAATACTAAAACTAACATCAAAGTTGCAAGCTTTAAAGTTGATCCTTCAACCAATGATCCTTCAACCAATGTCATTGTCCAAAATGTCACAGGTAATAAAAATTATAGTTAATGCTATTTTTATTAGTAGTGATGCAGTTCAATGGTCTAGTACCCAATAAAGTAATAAAGATTATAGGAAAGTTATTGTGAATGAGTTATCAAGAAGAGCCTTTTTACAACGTTTAAGTTATTTAGCAGGTGCTGGTGTTGTTGCACCTATGGCTATGAGCTTATCAGCTAACAAAGCGAGAGCAGCAACAGCAGGCTCAGACTATAAAGCCTTGGTCTGTGTTCTATTAGACGGAGGTAATGATCAAGCCAATACTTTGATACCTATCGACACATCCAGTTATGCAACTTATCATAAGATACGTCAAGACATTGCATTAGATCGATCAAATGTACTACCTTTAATACCTACAACTCAGCTAGCTGGCGGTTTGAAATGGGGTTTTAACCCTAATCTTAAGCGCCTAAATAGCTTGTTTCACTTAAAAAAACTGGCAGTTTTACAAAACGTAGGATCTTTAGTGCAACCTACCTCAATGGATCAGTATAAGAATCGATCAGTAGCGTTACCTAGAGGCTTATTTGCTCACTATAATCAAAAACAAAACTGGCAAAGCACTGCGTCGGATTCTTTTAGAGAAGGCTGGGGCGGAAGAATTGGTGATGCAATCATAAAACAAAACTCTCATGGAGCGTTTTCTTGTATCAGTACTGATGATGATAATGTATTTCTAACAGGCGAAAAGACCAACCCATTGAAAGTTACCTCTGATGGTCTCAAAATTACTGGAGGTATTGAAGAAGGGTCATCAGTATCTGGTACGACGAACTTTTCAGAAGCACTAAGAAGTTTATTTACTTCGTCCGATGACAGTACAGTTGCAAATTCCACCAACGAATCAATGATGTTATCTGCTATCCAAGACGCAAAAACTATTTCAACTGAATTTTCAGCCGAAAATACATTAGCGCAACAGTTAAAAACAGTAGCATCACTTATCAAAGCACGAGATAAGCTGGGTGCCAAACGCCAAATATTCTTTGTGAAACTTAAAGGGTTCGACACACATAATGATCTACTTGGGCGACATGATACGTTGATGCGTCTACTTGATGATGCATTAGGAAGTTTTTATGAAGCTACTGAAGAGTTAGGTGTTTCTCAAAATGTTACCACTTTCACCATGTCAGAGTTCGGTCGAACTTTGAATAGCTATGGTAACGGATCAGAGCACGGCTGGGGAAGTCACCATTTCATTATGGGCGGCGCTGTAAAAGGTAGAGATTTTTATGGTCAAGCTCCAGAGATAGGTCTAAATACAGCCATTGATGTCGGTGAAGGTGCATGGTTACCTACGACATCTATCGATCAGTATTCAGCGACTTTGGCCAAATGGTTTGGCGTCTCAGATAATAATCTAACCATGGTAGCGCCGAATTTACATAAATTCAATAATCAAGATTTAGGCTTTATGTCTAGCTGATTAATTTTTAAAAAAGCATTTTATGAAAGGTGTTTGAACGTTATAACAGTAGTAAAGCTTGCCAGAATTCGGTTTTGGCAAGCGTTATAACAGTAGTAAAGCTTGCCAGAATTCAATTTTGGCAAGCTTTATCGTTTTAGGTTCGTTGTATTACCTTTATAATAAACAGTAGTAGTGCATACCGCCCTCTGCAGCCTATTTGCAGATTATGTTATTCTACGCAAAGTAAACTCTCCTAGTTTTAGCAGAAATTTTAGCTACTTCTAATCAAACAATTAACCTAGAACCCCATATTTCAAATAGGCATCAAACATGTTTATAAAAGAACGTTTTTTCTATTTATCCTTTTTTACTACCATGCTTATGTTCTGTAGTAGTGCGCAAGCTAAAACTCCTGAAGATGAGATCAAAGTAAAAGTATTTATCGCCGCGATGTTTGAAATTGGTGAAAACAGTGGCGATAAAGCCGGCGAATTTCAGCATTGGTATAATCAATATTTTGCAGATAGTAAGCCCATAAAAGTAAAAGGTGCTCATAGCCCAGTCTACTGTAACTCCGAAGGCGTCTGTGGGTCAGTATTAGGCATGGGTAAAGTAGGATCTTCAGCATCTATGCAAGCAATAACACTCTCTCCTAAATTTGACTTTACAAAGAGTTATTTCATTCTAAGTGGCGTCGCAGGCACACCACCTAGTAAAGGTACTATAGGAGATGTCAGCTGGGCTTCTTGGCTGGTGGATTATGACTTAGGTCACCGCTGGAAAGCAGAAGAAGGTAAAAAAGGCGCGCCTACTTTTACGCCGCGCAAAGGCTATGAGGATATTCGTCGCTATCAACTTAACCCTGAACTCCTAAACTGGAATCTACATTTGAGTGAGTCAGTTTCTTTAAAAGATTCAAAAGAAGCCAATGACTATCGAATGAGATACCCAAATGCTGAGGCAAGACGTAGTCCAGCTATAACGGTAGGCACTCATATGACAGGAGATACGTTTTTTCATGGTCCAGGCTTGTCAAAACAAGCTCAATATATCACTGAGCTGTATAATGCAGATGATTACGTGATCACTGAAATGGAAGCCGCTGCCATAGCGCAAGTACTAGATAGAACTGTAGGGACTGAACGTATAATGAGCTTACGTGGTGCGGTGAACTTTGATCAAGGTCATCCAAATGAGACTACCCTTCAACATCTAGATCCTGCTCCAGGAGAAACCGCTGGTGGCTTTTCAGAAACAGTGGAAAATATAGTATTAGTAGGATCAGAAACTGTCGATCATATCGTTGATAACTGGGATGTTTGGGAAGACGGTGTACCAAAATTTGAGCAAAAATAAGAACCAAGATTTAGGTT
>NZ_LNUO01000040.1:0-4948 GCF_001462175.1 Psychrobacter sp. ENNN9_III | reverse complement strand
GTAAATACCCTTCCCTTTCGACTGGGTGGCATTATACGCGCTTTAAGTTGGAGGTCAAGGGGGATCTAAAAAATAATTAATAATTTCTTTATATTGAGCTTATTACACTCATTATATTATTTTAACCAATTGTTATGACTCACTATTTATATTTACCGTTATACTGCTATGAACAAAGAAGGAGTCTACCTTTTGGTAAACCCCTTTTATTATGAGAAAGTTAACTGTTTTAACTGCTGGCTTTTGCCCTAATCGTAGTAATGATACCTGACAACGCATATATAATACCAATCGCTAAAATACCAACTGGTATATCATATAGCACGATGCTCATAACCAATACACCAACAATAAGAACTACAAATGGGACTTTCTTTTTGTCAAACTCTTTAAAGCTATAGTATTTGATATTACTGACCATCAGCAGGCCACAGATGACCACCCACGCGGCAAACAAGAACATAATAGCAGCATCATATTGTCCAACCCATTCATTATGATCGACAGCAACCATAACAGCAGAGGTTACTAGTATAGCGGCAAGCGGACTTGCTAAACCAACAAAGTACTTCTTATCGACTTCGCCAATCTGTACGTTAAACCGTGCCAAACGAAAGGCACCACAGGCAGTAAAGACAAAAGCACAACCTAGACCAAAGCGTCCTAAAGGCTCCAAGGCAAAGCTATAAATTAAGATAGCTGGGGCAATACCAAAGGCGAGCATATCGGCGAGCGAGTCGTACTGCTCGCCAAAGGGGCTTTGTGCATTAAGCATACGTGCGACTCGGCCATCAGCCCCATCAAGAATGGCCGATAAAAAGATTGCTAAGGATGCTTTGTAAAATTCACCTTGGGTACTGGCTAAAATCGAATAAAAACCAGATAACAGTGACAATGTGGTGATCAGATTGGGCGCTAAATAGACACCGCGGCTGACCACAGGCTTACCTTCTGCAACTTCTGTCTCAATCACCTCAAAAGTTAAGCCATCGTAATTATCATTATCCGCTAAGCGAACATTGAATTCATGTTCATCAATAAAAGGCGGCTGAGTCGCTGCGCTGTCGTTTAGGCTATTGTGAGGTGGCTGCTCGGTCGTCATAATGGTATCCTTATTCGCCAACTAGCCAGCGTACATTGGTTGCACTATCAGGCGTTAAGTTTGGCGCATCAGCTACTTTTAAAGCAGGCTGTAAAAACCGTAATATCTCGCGTGCATGATTGTCAAACTGCCACGGCGGATTAATAACCAGTAGCCCCGTCCCATTGAGGCCGACAGCAACATCGTTTGGATAAATATTTAGCTCACAGACCAGTTGGCGTCTCATTTCAGTACGCTTAAGCTTTTTGTAAAACAGCTCTACCGCTTCGATGTTTTTGATTGGGAACCATAATGCATAAGTGCCTTGTGGCCATTTGTTATAAGCAGCAACCAATAGATTGATAAGGCGCGTAAAGTCCTTGTGTTCTTGCTCGTAAGGAGGGTCCAGAAAAATTAGACCGCGTTTTTCTTTTGGTGGTACAACAGCAGTAATGCCCTCAAATGCATCACGATGATGAATACCGATTGGCAGCTTATGCAATTGATAATTAAGCGCATCGTATTCACTAGCTTTGGCTTCAAAGGCTTCCCCACGAACGCCCGTATCTGGGTTTTTTTCAATATGATGAGCAATCCACCATGGCGAACCGGGGTAGACTTTATTATCATAAGTAGATTTGGCTTGCTTGATGCCTTCCATATAGTCTTTGACAGCTGCTGGTGCTTGTGTCATTTCAGCATCATCAAGCTTTAACAACGCTTTGATGCCGCCTTCAGCTTCTCCAGTTTTGCGCGCTTCTTCACTACTTAGTGAGTACAGACCGCGACCACCGTAAGCATCGAGCGCATAAAAAGGTTTGTTTTTTTGGCTCAACTGATTAAGCAGTTGTACCAATAAAATGTGTTTCACCACATCAGCAAAGTTACCAGCATGGTAGGCGTGTTTATAGTTCATAATCTCAAAAGTTTAAATAAGAAAAATTGCATCTATGGTAGCATAGGAAGCATAAAAGATAATGTGGTTTTGGTAAGCGCTTTTAATAAAAGGGTTTTTGAATGCCAGCTAATTGACAATAACGAGGTGAAATGACGAATATTATTAGCAACCTAGATGTGACTGATCTGGTGGTCAAGTATCCGATAGGTCCTGATAATCCGCCATTACTTGCGCCGTCCACTGATATGGCGAGCAACCAGAAGAGCGACAAGTCGCCAACTCAACACGTGCTGCAAATGTCAGATTTTGATGTGCGCTGGGACGATAAGCTGACCGATACGCAGCTCGATAAGTTCGTGGATGATGGTTGGATAGTTATTGATGGCGTATTTGAGCATACAGCATTATTAGCCTTGCAGGCGGAAAGTGGTTTTATCGACTATCGTGATGCAGAGCTGACTGCGGGTATGCGTATCAGTGATATACGCGGTGATCGCATCCGCTGGATTACTGAGAATTTCTTTGCCGGCTATTTTTATTTGCAAAGCATCAATGCGCTTGGCGTGCTTTTCAATCGTAGTTTGTTCGCTGGTATTCGCCATAGTGAAGCACATTACGCCTGCTATCCAGTGGGCTTTGGCTATCAGTGGCACAGCGACAATCCCGCTGGTCGTGATGAGCGCGTTATCTCGGCGGTGTTTTATCTCAATGATGAATGGGCAGCCAGCGATGGCGGCGCATTAGAAATCATTGATAAACATGATGTCCATCATAATATAATGCCTGTCGCCAACCGACTGGTCATATTTGACAGTGACTTGCAGCATCAAGTGCAAGTCGCCCATCGACAACGTTACTCTATCGCGACGTGGATGCGCCGAGATGGTCTAATACCTTTTGTTAGAGACAATATTTAAAACCTATTAGCAAGTAAAAAAGCGACTGTTTCTATTTTGGCTGCTACTCTTAAAAACTTATCATCTTAATTTGTAATAAAAAGGTTCATTCATGTCTGACTCTACCCATCAACCAAAAACCCACCAGCAACAAACCTTAGACTTAAGCATTGCACTTCTTGAGCGTCCTTCGGTCACTCCAGATGATGATGGCTGCCAAGACATATTGTCAGAGCGTTTATCACAAGCTGGCTTTGATTGCGAGTTTATGTATTTTGGCGATAGAGATAAGACTGGCGAGCACGCGGAAGTCAAAAACCTTTGGGCACGCCGTGGTACAGCCGACCCTGTGATATGTTTTGCTGGTCATACCGATGTCGTACCGACGGGCGACGAGAAAAACTGGACCTATCCGCCATTTACCCCAACCATCGAAAATGGCTATCTCTGGGCGCGTGGTGCCGCTGATATGAAAACCGGAATAGCCGCTTTTACTATCGCTGCTGAGCGTTTCGTTGCCAACCATCCTGAGCATAATGGCTCTATCGCCTTTTTAATTACCTCAGATGAGGAAGGCCCCTCTATCAATGGCACCGTTAAGGTCATAGAAACTCTAGAAGCACGTAATGAAAAAATTACCTATTGTCTCGTTGGTGAGCCATCAAGTACTGATACATTAGGCGATATTATCAAGAACGGACGCCGCGGCTCGTTGGGTGCCGTGCTTACTGTCACCGGCAAGCAAGGTCACGTCGCCTATCCACACCTTGCGTCTAATCCTATTCATGCCGCGACCTCAGCTTTGGCTGAATTAACGGCTACGACATGGGATGCTGGTAACGATTACTTCCCCGCCACCTCTCTACAAATCTCAAATATTAATAGTGGCACGGGCGCAACCAATGTCATCCCTGAAACGCTTGAAGTTATCTTTAATTTCCGCTTTTCAACAGAAACGACTGAAGATGAACTAAAAGCAAAAACCCATGCTATCTTTGATAAGCATTTTGCTGATAGCAAGGCCAGTTATGATATTCATTGGAAATTATCTGGTCAGCCGTTTTTGACCCCTGAAGGTAAACTCGTCTCTGCCTGCCAGCAAGCCATTAAGTCGGTAACGGGTACGCAGGCAACTTTATCGACTTCAGGCGGTACCTCTGACGGACGCTTTATCGCGCCAACGGGTGCACAAGTCGTTGAGCTTGGCGTACGCAATGCCACGATTCATCAGGTTGATGAAAAGGTTGAGGTGGATGATTTGGGAAGATTGGCGCAGATTTATGAGGGGATATTGGAGGAGTTGTTGTTGGGTTGAAAGTTTTTATTAAATATTTGAGGATATGTTGTAATGATACAATTTAACCCTATGACGCTATCCTTTACTGTTGTCATGATTACACTATTAAACGGCTGTAACGCCACATCATACGAACCAGTAAAATCTGAACCTACAGGTACGGTAGTTGGGCAAAAAAAGATTTATATTGATTGGACAAAAATTGATACTAAATCTGATGTTTCTATCGACAATACACCACGAGATGTTGACTACCCAGACCATATTTTTAGGTTAGCAGATGCCGTTAATAGACCTGTTGCCGATATTTATCGTCATGAAATGGTATATGGTTCAACAGAGGTACAACAGTTTGTGAATCAAGTAAAAGCACAACTTGGTGATAGCTATGTTGACATTTATGGTAATGCCGATGGCATGCCGAAATACTTTATCGTCACGCGACAAAATGTAGTCGCTGACAGTTACGAATATGTCATTAAAGAAGGCGAATTGCGTGGCTTTAGCCTACTTATCGAGATATTACCAATAGCGGATAGAAGTCGAGCAGCTATGCTAGATGTTTATGATAGCGCAGAAGATATAGAAAAAATTGATAAAATCATCAAAAAGTACGGTGGCGAGATGCAAGGTATAGGCTTTACGCCTATGGGGTTTAAAATTGTTATCGATACTTATTTTCAGAAACCTCTAACGACTACGCACCATACACAAATAGAAAGTGAATTAAAACAGTTAACAGGTGTGAATGTAGAAGTTAGACAAACGGGCAGGTC
>NZ_LNUO01000004.1:0-11299 GCF_001462175.1 Psychrobacter sp. ENNN9_III | reverse complement strand
TCAAACTTATAAATAATAAAAAGGATATTTCTATGCGCACTGCAACTTACAACGAATTTGGCAAACCCTCAGAAGTGCTTAGCGTAACCGAAAGCCCTACTCCAGAACCTAATAATAACCAAGTCCGTATCAAAACCATCTTATCTTCTATCCATAACCATGATCTGGTTACCATCAAAGGCGAGTACGGTAATAAACCTGAACTGCCTGCCACGGGCGGTAGTGAGGCGGTAGGGGTAATCGACGCTTTAGGTAGTGAGGTTGAAGGCTTTGAAAAAGGTCAGCGCGTGGTGGTATCAGGCGTACAAGGTACGTGGGCAAAGTATTTTATCGCGCCAGCTCAAAGCATCATTCCTATACCAGACGCTATCGATGATGAAATGGCCGCTCAGCTTATCGCCATGCCGATGAGTGCGCTGCTGCTCATTGAGTTCTTAAACATCAAGCCGGGTCAATGGATCATTCAAAATGCTGCCAATGGCGCGGTTGGTGAATCCATGGCAATGCTCGCCCCTAAACGTAATATCAATACGATTAATCTGGTGCGCAGTACAGAGTCCGAGCAAGAGCTGATCGATCTTGGTATTACCAAAAACAACGTTGTCACCGATAACGATGACTGGAAAGAGCAAGTCAAAAATATCGTTGGTGACGACAAAATTAGTGGCGCTGTCGATGCGGTCGGCGGCAAGTCTGGTGGCGAGCTGGTATCTCTACTGGGTAAACACGGTGTGCTAGCATCTTTAGGTGCCATGTCTGGCAAACCGCTCACGCTTAACCCTAGCAATCTAATTTTTAATTTGGCGCAGGTAAAAGGCTTTTGGGCGAGCGATATGATGCAAGAGATCAGTAGCGATGATATGCAGCGCCTAACCCGTGAGCTGATTGAGCGCGCGGCAAGCGGCCAATTAAAACTCCCTTCTGGCGGCATTTATCCTTTAGATGATATTCAAACAGCGGTCTCTGAAAAAGTGCAGTCAGACAAAAAAGGTAAGATATTGATTAAGCCTTAATATATGTGTTTAAAACCTATTTAATCCAAAAGTAATAACAAAGGAATAATATTATGTCCAATCAAACGAACGCTGATAATAAAACCTTTAAAGCCTTAGTCGTCGAAGAAACCAGCGACGGTGCGTTTAAAAAAAGTATTCAACAGCGTAATGTCAGCGATTTACCTGAGAATGATTTATTAATAGAAGTGCATTATTCATCGTTAAATTTTAAAGATGCCATGTCAGCATCGGGCAATAAAAGAATCACTAAAAACTATCCGCACACCCCTGGTATTGATGCCGCGGGCGTGGTGGTAAGCGACAAATCTGGCACCTTTTCCGAGGGTCAAGAGGTCGTCGTCTTTGGCTATGATTTGGGTATGGATACGGATGGTGGCCTCGCCCAAATGATTTCTATCCCTGCCGATTGGGCGGTAGCCTGTCCAGAATCTTTATCGCTAAAAGAAGCCATGATTTATGGTACTGGCGGTCTAACTGCTGCTTTGAGTGTGCAAAAGCTTGAGAAAATGGGCGCAAAGCCTGAAGATGGTGCCGTCGCCGTCACGGGCGCAACGGGCGGCGTCGGTAGTATTAGCATTGCGATATTAAGTCAATTGGGCTACGAGGTTATCGCCTTCTCAGGTAAGCCTGAACAAAGCGATTATCTAAAAGATCTTGGCGCGAGTGAAGTCCGTCATCGCGATACTATCAATGAGATCGGCAATAAACCTGTCGGGCGCGAGCTATGGGCCAACGCTATTGATACCATCGGTGGCGATTACCTAGCCAACTTACTTAAGCAAACCAAAGCGGGCGGCGCAGTCACTTCTTGTGGTCTAGCGGGCGGTGCTGAATTTACGATGACAGTATTGCCGTTTATCACCCGCGCGGTGTCCCTACTCGGTATCGATTCGGTCTATATTCCACTGGATGATAAAAAGGCCATTTGGGAGCGTGTTTCAACCGATATGAAACTGCCTAATCTTGAGAATTTCTGCGAAGAGATTACGTTAGAACAGACACCTGAGTACTTAGATCGCTTTATGACGAGCAAGACGGTTGGGCGTTATGTGGTGAATGTGCGGGGTTAGGGTTTTATAAGTTAGCGTTATGAGTAAACGACAGCATCTCTTTTGAGGTGCTACCATTACTTTTTCATGAATACTGTTTAAATAAAATCAATATTAATTTAAATAGCATTCTTAACTTCTACCACCCTATAAACCTAGCTAATAACATCAGAGCTCCACCTACAAGAAAATTATCGATCATTGCCGATGGATTCGGTCGATAGACGTTGCTTATATAAGACAATCTTTCTTTTGATTTCTCAACAAAGAAAAATGTGTTGTTTGTAAAGTCTAACCTCTCATCTAAGAAAACTTGCAACCACATAAGTATAACTAGGCAATTCAATATAGTAGGATAATAATAAGCTTGATATAAGCCAAGCAAAATAGTACGTCTTTCTTCAGAAAGCTCGTTAAAATCTTCTATTAAAGATAGTTCGTCACTTATTTTTGAATCCAGTTCTACTATAGTTTCATTAACATTTTCTTTTGAATCTAGAATATTACCTGAATCGATTGGTAACGTATCTTCGAAAGGAAAATTCTTTAGTCTAGATATCGCTTTAAAAGACTCGAGATTGTGTATTGACTCAAGCTGCTTCAAAGCACCTGCGCATTCTGTGAGAGTTGTTTCAGGGATCATTCTAGATGTTTGCATCTCTCTTACAAGATTCGCAAACTCACTTTTATTTAATGCCTTACCAGCTATGTTGAGAGAACCTCTCCATGGTTCTAATGATTCTCTCAATCGATCTAGCGACGCTACTGTGTCTTTATATAGATCATTTTTATATATACCTTTCATAGTATTTTCCGCAACAAGCTTAGCATTGCTATTCAAGCTCAGACCTTCTATGGTTTTACGGAAGCTATCTTGCAAAGCTATGGCTTCTAGGATCTGAGGCTGCACAAGGCTTGCTGAGGCACTTAAAGCTGCAACATTAGCAGAAGCCAGATTTTGCTGTTCAAAAGCTTTTCTAGCAATTTCTCCAATATTAACAGCTGAACTTACACGTGCATTTTGCTCCGTTATTTCTGAAAGTTTTGATGAACTTTTAATCTGATGAAAAGGGTCTATTTGCCTTTGAATCTCATTCATTCTTGCAATTACCGATGATGTGAATATATCTTCAAGCTGTTTCCTATCCATCGATATCAACCCCTTCTTTAACCAATTTTAATTAGTTAGTATTTAGGGACTATTAACTATATAATCAACTAAAATTTAGTTTTAAATATTCCAATAAAAAAGCACTCAATCCGATTAAGTGCTTTTAATAATTCTACTTAATACCATTAGTGGTTTTAGCGTTTTAAATTATGAACAAGCGCCAGCTTGTTGTGCTCCGTAAGTTGCTTCATCTACAGTATATTTACTGCCTGCACTAGATGAGAGCTGTTCGATAAGTCCATCACAAGAAAAACCTGTCATATCAAGATATTGTTCTGCTGATCTGACAGCTTGTTTGTTCCAATCAATATTTAGACTATCCACTGCTACGGTAGCATCAGTGACCTCATAACCACTTCCTGCGTCTGATGAAAGCTGTTCGATAAGCCCATCTCTTGAAAACCCAGTCATATTAATATACTGTTCCGCCGATCTGACAGCATTTTTCTGTGGTCTACTCAAACCTTCTACATCTTCTACTTGAATCTCTTCTTGTTGTGCTCCAGTCTGCTCGGAAGTTGTATTTGTAACTTGATTCGCTGTACCTTCTTCAATAGGTTGAACAGCTGTAGTTTCTTGCTCTGCTGAGTCGTCACCAAAGATAACACCGATAATAATAAGTCCAATAAATATAATAATAATCCATTTAAATAATTTCTTCACAAAAGCTCCTTAGATAAGCATTACAGACATTCAAAAATTTTGTTTCAAACTATATAACTTCTAATTATATTATTTTATCGGAAATCATATGAACTTGAATTCTAAACAGTTGTTAATAATAACGCAAATCTCAGCCTACTACTAAAATAATTTTCTTTGAATTAAACCAGAAACTAAGCAAAATTCCTACTCTCACTAAATAGTAGTCAGTCAAATACTCGACACATCATAGGTCACTTTAAGAGCTGTAGCGATTCACTCATAGTGCGATTCAATATAGAATCATCTTAGCTTCGATACGCTCGCCTCTTATAGTTCAATCTACGACTTGTAGAGCGTTTTAGCCTCGATTGCAGCGGTTATCCTTGTTTGACCACTAGATTGCAGCGACTTAGCTCGCTGTAGTCTCGCGGCAGCAGGAACACAGCGGGCTTTAGTCGCGGCTCTAGTGGGCAGACAAGATAGTAGCGGAAAGCGAGATTAGCTCCAAAAACTCTAAAGCAAAAAAAAACACCCAACCAAGTTGAGTGTTTTTTTATATCAGCTAAAGATTAAGTAGGATATTATTCCCATTCAATCGTAGCAGGTGGCTTACTCGAAACATCATAAGTCACGCGAGATACATCAGCGATTTCGTTCATGATGCGGTTCGATACCGTCTCGATCAGATCATACGGCAGATGGGCAAAGCGCGCGGTCATGAAGTCGACAGTTTCAACCGCACGTAGCGCGATTACCCACGCATAGCGGCGACCATCGCCGACCACACCGACCGATTTGATCGGTTGGAATACCGCAAACGCTTGTGCGGTCTTATCATACCAGCCTGAACGCTCCAGCTCTTGCATAAAGATCGCATCGGCAAGGCGTAAGATATCGGCGTATTCTTTTTTGACCTCGCCAAGGATACGCACGCCTAAACCTGGTCCTGGGAACGGATGACGGTAGATCATCTTCTCTGGTAGGCCAAGGGTGATACCAAGCTTACGAACTTCATCTTTAAATAAGTCGCGTAATGGCTCGACCAACTCAAACGCCAAATCATCTGGCAGACCGCCAACGTTATGGTGGCTCTTAATCACGTGCGCCTTGCCTTGGTGCGACTTGGCTGATTCAATCACATCAGGATAAATCGTACCCTGTGCTAAGAACTCAATGGTTTTGCCATCACTTTGCGCGCTCACTTCACGCGCGCTATTGGCAAACACGTCAATAAAGGTCTTGCCGATGATTTTACGTTTTTTCTCTGGATCAGACTCGCCAGCTAAAGCGTTTAAGAATAAATCTTCGGCATCGACCCGGATGACTTTGACCCCCATGTTTTCAGCGAACACTTGCATGACCTGATCGCCTTCGTGCAGACGCAGCAGACCATTATCGACAAACACACAAGTGAGCTGATCGCCGATCGCCTTGTGCAATAGCGCGGCAACCACTGAGCTGTCGACCCCGCCTGACAGGCCGAGCAATACTTGCTTGTCACCGATTTGCTCTTTGAGCTGTGCCACCCGCATATCGACGATATTGTCTGGCGTCCACTCACCAGCGCAATCGCAGATCTGATGCACAAAGCGGCCCAGCAGCGCTTGACCTTGCAAAGTATGCGTCACTTCAGGATGAAACTGGAGACCGTAATAGTGCTTGTCATCATCAGCCATAATCGCAATCGGGCAGCTTGGCGTGCTGGCGATTACCTCAAAGCCTTGCGGCGCTTCGACGACCTTATCACCGTGACTCATCCATACATTCAGCTTAGCTGACTTCCCTTCTGTGCTGCTGTCTTCAATGCCTTCAGTTAGCTGCGAGTGCCCGTTAACGTCAATCGTCGCCGCGCCAAATTCATGGATATCACTGGCGTGAACTTGCCCGCCAAAACGATCTGCCATCGCCTGCATACCGTAGCAAATGCCAAGCACTGGTACACCAAGCTCAAACACCGCGTCATTGATACGCGGGCTGTTCTCGGCATGGACGCTCTCAGGGCCACCCGATAGGATAACGCCTTTGGCACCAAAGTCATGGATACGCTGAGCATCGATATCATAAGGGAACATCTCACAAAATACCCCAGAGTCGCGCACGCGGCGAGCGATAAGCTGGCTGTACTGCGAGCCAAAATCGAGAATGAGGATGCGGTCTTCTTTGATAGTAGGTAATGCAGGAGTGGCAGCGGCAGTGGTCATAAATCAATGTCCATCAAGAAAAAATTAGTGGCCTAGTGGCCTATTTTAACAAGTTTGCGCCCATTAATGGCTATTAGATGATGAATTATTCGCAGTTATTGACGATTATTACTCGTTTTGCCAGTTATTCGCAGTTATTTGAATTTGACGGTATCGAATGTGAGAAAAGAACAAGCAGCAATATCGATAATAAGGAAGCTGGGCGCTTACTAATCGCATTTTATACGTAATTAAGCAAATAAAACCATGCATTTATAGCTACTATAAAGTGAAGCATAAAATAAAACAACGGAGACAAACCATGACTAAACCATTAAAAGGGTTATCCCAAGAGCTACCGCAAGAGACGCTCAAAAGTACCCAAGATTACATCCTAACCAAGTCTGATATCGAAGATACGCCTGAGACCAAGCATGTTCATCAGTTTAATGAGCGCGCTATTCGGCATACAGTTTCGTTGAGTGATATCACTGGTCTGACCAAATTTGGTTTGCATCTTGTGCGCGTTGAGCCGGGTGATGAGACCACACAGCATCATTATCATGAAGAGTCAGACGAATTTGTCTATGTATTATCAGGACAGCTTTTATTGCATTATGGAGAAGAGTGCTATCAGTTAGCTGCTGGTGATTTTGTAGGTTTCCCCGCGCATGGTGCTGCGCATTCTATGATTAATGATAGCGATACGGACGCAGTCTATCTGATGGGCGGCAACAGACCACCGATTGATATTTGCCATTACCCAGGGATCAATCGAAAAATGTATACTATTCACGGAAAAAAGGAATTTGTAGACTTAGAAAATTTAGGCGAGGTATAAAATTTAACATCCAATACAAAGAGAAAACAACATGGGCAACACTGATAACAGTAAGGGCATTAAAAAACCTGATAAATCTACATCAGGTCTCGGGCTATCAAAAGAATATCTTCCAGACTATGTAAAAGCACGATCCAAACATCATAAACCGCCGCATCTAGGTACCTTCGATGTGGGTATGTCTATTCCGCAGTGGCGACCTGATCATGTACCCGATACCCGTATTGACAAATTTACTTTTTTTATGGTGCTTGTCATACTTTTTAGTATTGCTGTGCCTTTGATACTGTTTCCTGAGCAAGGCAAAGAATGGGTTGGGATCGCTCGCAGCTTTGTCAGTGCTAACTTTGGCTTTGCTTATCTGGCCTTTGGTGTCATTGCTTTATTGTTCGTCATTTACATTGTACTTTCGGATATTGGCAAGATCAAACTGGGCCGACCAGAAGAAACCGCTGAATTCTCCGATGTCTCTTGGGCATCGATGCTGTTCTGCGGGGGTATTGGCGCCAGTATTCTTTACTGGGGTTTGATTGAGTGGGCGTATTATTATCAAGGCCCGCCTTTTAACTTAGCAAGCGGCTCACCAGACGCCATTCGCTGGGCCACCACCTATGGCATCTTTCATTGGGGACCTGTCGCTTGGGCCATCTATTTAGTACCAGCGGTTCCGATTGCTTATTTTTATTATGTGCGTCAGACCCCAGTACTTAAGGTCAGCCAAACGCTTATGCCATTACTAGGCGAAAAGCTGGCTAGTAGCAATTGGGCTAAGATGCTCGACGTGCTGTTTGTCTTTGGTATGGTGGGGGGCGGTGCGACGACACTGGGTCTTGCCTCTCCGCTTATCAACGAAGGTTTATACAATTTATTTGGTTTACCGCGTAACATAACTATGCAAATTGTGGTGCTGTTAGTGACTACCATGATTTTTGCCTATAGTGCGTATCAGGGGTTAAAAGGCGGCATTCAAAAACTCTCCAACATCAATTTTTATTTGGCTGTGATATTTCTGCTGTTCATCTTAGTCGTTGGGCCAACCGTCTTTATCTTAAATACGGGCTTAGAAGCCATCGGGCGTTCTATCACCGAAATGCCGCGCATGATGACCTATGTTGAACCCTTTAAAGACTTCCAACAGTTCGGCTTTGAGCACACCACCTTCCCGCAAGATTGGACCGTTTTCTATTGGGCATGGTGGTTGGTATTTGCACCGACTATTGGCTTATTCATCGCCAAAATCTCGAGAGGACGTACGATACGTAATATGGTCTTAGGCTCGATGTTCTATGGCTCGATGGGCTGTGCGATGTTTATGATTATCTTGGGTAATTATGGTCTCTATCTACAATTGACTGGCACAGTAGATGTGGTTGCTGTCCTAAATAATGAGTCGCCCACTGCGGCCATCTTTGCCATCTTAAATAGCTTGCCGATGTCTTATGTCGTCATCGCTATCTTTACCTTTTTGGCCACTATCTTTACTGCCACGACTTTTGATTCTATCTCTTATATCTTGGCGTCCGTGGTACAAAAAGAAGTCGATGACGAACCGCATCGTTGGAACCGTCTATTTTGGGCATTCACATTGTGCTTGTTGCCTGCTATTTTGATGTTTTTGGGAGACCTGCAAACCTTACAGACTGCGTCTATCATCGCGGGTGCGCCGCTCATTATTATCCTATCAATGATGATCATCTCGGTGATTAAAGCGGCGCGCTATGATCTGGCTTATCAGCCTGATTACGGGGTAAAAACCATTCATATTGAAGAGCTGCCTGATAATTCACCGTGGCAAGAGGGGTTGACATCAGAGGCACTCGAAGGCTCGATATTGGCTCAGCAAGATGAATGGAAGCAGATGCGTATCAATCTTGGACAATCTGAGAACGATACAAACGGGAAGTAACATACTTATGCTTTGATTAAAATAACAAGTCAACAGGCTGGGTGATATTGGTCTCCCAGCCTTTTTATTTTTTTATTTATGATCATTCACACTATTAAAAGCCGTATGTATACGATTTAACCCTTCTATTAGCAGCGCTTTAGGACATGCTACGTTCAGGCGCATTTTAAGATGACCAGCGTCACCGTATTGAATACCGGCACTGAGCTCAACTTTAGCGTCTCTAAGCGCGTCATAAAGTGTCTTATCGTCTTGACCATATGCTGAACAATCAAGCCATATCAAATACGACGCCTCTGGGCGCATGACCTTAATATCAGGCAAATGCTGATTCAAAAACTGCACAGCGAACTCTATATTGGTTTCGATATACGTTAACGCCTGCGCCAACCACTCCCTACCTTCTTTATAAGCACTATAAGTCACTTCATAAGCAAACAAATTAAGATCGTGCTCATCACTTAAGCGCTGCTGCCAGTTAATTTTATTGATTAACGCCTCATCTTTAGCAAAGATGATTGAGCTTTTAATACCAGCGACGTTAAAGGTTTTGGTCATCGAAGTTAGGCTCACTACTTTATGCTCATAACCTTCTGCTAGCGTTAAAAAAGGGGTAAACGTATGACCGTTCAAAGTTAAATCTTGATGAATCTCATCGCTGACAATCGCTACATCATGCTTTTTGCAAATCGACAGCAACGCTTGAAGCTCATCCCTCGTCCACACGCGCCCGCCTGGATTATGCGGATTGCATAACAAATACAGCTTGACCTCATGCTCGACTATCTTAGCTTCTATATCGGCCAAATCTAGCTGATATTTACCCTCAACCTCTTTTAAAGCAGAAGTCACGAGCGTACGACTATTTTGCTCAACCTTAGTCATAAAAGGGGCATAAATGGGATCATTAACCATGACCGCATCTTCTGCCTCAGTAAACATTCTCAGCATCAATGCCAAACTTGGTATGACACCGTGAGAAAAGAGGATGTGTTTTTTGTTCAATGCTAAACCATAACGGCTACCATGCCAGTCAATAATCGCTTGATATAGCGCATCAGTGGGTTTGGTATAGCCCAATACGCCATGCTGCAGTACGCGTTCAATCGTGTTTAGGATAGGCGGCGCAGCTTTAAAATCCATATCTGCTACCCAAAGCGCAATAGTGTCATCGTTATAATGCCATTTAAGGGACCCTGTACCGCGTCTGTCAATTATCTCATCAAAGTTATAGGGCACAGGCATTCTCCTTCATTGAAAAATAAGGGTTTAGGGTACAACAGGAATGGCCTTATCGCCAATTACTTTATAGAAATTACATAGATATGCAATGAGATGACAATACGCAGACTAAAACCATTGGGCATTGTTTAGCGATTTATCGGCTTAGATAACATTTGAAATAAAATGCTAGCATTAGTTGAGTTATTAATATAAGTTAATAGTACGTTTGCATTTATAAATATAAATATACATTTGTATTTTTATTATTGGAGGGATTCAACACTGCAAGCAGTATAAATTCTGTTATTACCTACTCAAACCACTACTTAGCCAAGTTGGCTTTTTTAACATAGGATAACTTATAATGAAAATGGATTTTTCACCAAACTTAGCACTCAAAATGAGCGTACTTACTTTAGCAATCGTAGGCGTCGCTTCATGCACGACTATGGCAACAAGCGCTGAGTCTCAACCAATGAATGCAAATGCTACTAGCAGTACTGCTCTCGCTCTTGGCAATACTGCTATGGCTGGCGGTACTAACGATACTGTCGCTATCGGTAGTCAAGCCAATGCAGGACTCAACTCGGCCACCGCTGTCGGCGGCCAAGCCAATGCCGCTGGTCTCGGCTCAACGTCTATCGGTTGGCAATCAAAAGCCACTGCTGAACGTGCGCAAGCTTTTGGCCATCTAGCCAATGCGAGCGGCGTACGCGCGACCGCGGTGGGTGAAGCGGCCATGGCTGGCGGCACTAACGATACCGTTGCTGTCGGTAATAAAGCCAATGCAGGACTCAACTCAGCAACGGCCGTTGGTGGTGAGGCTAACGCTGCTGGTCTCGGCTCAACGTCTATCGGTTGGCAATCTAAAGCTACTGCTGAACGTGCGCAAGCTTTTGGGCACATCGCCAACGCTAGTGGCGTACGTTCTACCGCAGTGGGTGAGGCGGCAGCAGCACAAGGGGCAAATTCGGTCGCCGTAGGCAATAAATCTATGGCAGGCGGTATGAACAGTATCGCTATCGGTAACGAAGCAATGGCGGCTAAAAACAACCAAGTCGTCTTAGGTAGCGCTGGTCAAGTGCAGTCTAGTACCGCGTCACAGTCAGGTACGGTCAGAATAGTCACTATCGATGACAACGGTACTTTAGGCACGATGCTCGTTGACTATTACAAGTCGGCTAAATAATCATAGACAAGTTATCAATGCTGGTGCAGATATAACCAATCATACTCGATAAGGTCGTGAAACCTCGCTATGGCGAGG
>NZ_LNUO01000039.1:0-16208 GCF_001462175.1 Psychrobacter sp. ENNN9_III | reverse complement strand
AAAATTTTTATTTTTCTACGAAAGCTAACCCCTTGTCAAATATAGCCTGCCGGTCATCTTAACCACCTTTCAAACGTTTACTTTTCGTCGATAAAGCAGCAAAATTCCTCCAACCATGACGTCAAATCACGTTAAAATTGTATATAAGGTATAATCAGAGCACTTGACACCGCGATAGACAGGTCATTGACTTCACACAATAAGGATTAGCCATGTATTTTTTACTCTCCCCTGCCAAGTCTTTAAATGAGACAGACGATATCCCTGTCAACCTAGGCAACTACTATAGCCAGCCTGAGCTGATTGACCACGCGCAGGCACTAATGAAAATACTAAAGACAAAAGAGCCGGTTGATTTGCAAGCGCTGATGAGTATCTCGGATGATCTGGCGCAGCTCAATGCGGCGCGCAACCAGCAGTGGAGTTGGAGTAAAAATCAGCCGTTTGATGATCGGAATGCCAAACCCGCCGCTTATCTATTTGATGGCGATGTTTATACAGGTCTTGATATGTATGGTATGGACAAGGACACTGCCATCTACGTCAATGAACATTTGGGTATTTTGTCAGGTCTCTATGGCGTGCTAAAGCCGCTGGATTTAATCCAGCCGTATCGTCTAGAGATGGGCACCAAGCTAAAAAATGAGCGCGGTGATAACCTATATGAGTTTTGGGGCGAGGAAGTCACTAAGGTAATCAATGCGCGACTGGCAGATAGTGAAGACAAAGTATTGATTAACTTAGCGTCTAATGAGTATTTTAAATCGGTAAAAAAGAAGGCATTAAATGCTGAGGTTATCACGCCACGATTTGAAGATGAAAAAAACGGTCGATATAAGATTATTAGCTTTTATGCCAAAAAAGCCCGTGGATTGATGGTGAAATACGCGGCTGATAATAAACTGACCAAGGCTGAACAATTAAAGGAGTTTGACTTAGCGGGATATTATTATGTCGATGAGCTGTCTGATGATAAGACATGGACATTTAGACGAGATGAGGCAAATGCGTAATCATTAGCTAAAATAGAATAAACCTGTATATAAAAACCCCGATAAGCTCTCGCCTATCGGGGTTTTATTTGGGAAAACTGGAATAAAAACTTTCATTAAAAAAGCCCTGCTATCTTGCGATAACAAGAGCTCTTAATAGTCAAACAGACTTTATGACGTCAATCATACTTCTAGCGAAAAGCGATTTGTCGAGGAAGACGAGCGAAAATAGTACCTATTGTACATTGAGCGCGTCTGACAAAGAGAAATCGCTTTGTAGCAGAAGTAAAATTACATCATGCCGCCCATTCCACCCATACCGCCCATTCCACCAGCACCGCCCATCGCAGCCATGCCGTCATCACTTTGTGGCAGGTCAGTAATCATGACTTCAGTCGTTAGCATGAGGCCGGCAACAGAAGCCGCATTCTCTAGCGCTGAGCGTGATACTTTGGCAGGGTCAAGGATACCCATCTCTAGCATATCGCCATACTCGCCACTAGCAGCGTTATAACCATAGTTACCGCTACCGCCTTTCACTTCGTTGACGACCACTGACGCTTCTTCGCCTGAGTTGGTCACGATTTGACGAAGTGGTGCTTCCATCGCGCGACGTAAGATATTGATACCTGCGTTTTGATCGTCGTTGTCGCCAGTTAAGTCAGACAAGGCATTCATCGCACGTACTAATGCAACACCGCCACCAGGGACGACGCCTTCTTCAACCGCAGCGCGAGTGGCATGTAGCGCATCGTCAACGCGGTCTTTTTTCTCTTTCATTTCAGTTTCAGTTGCCGCGCCAACTTTGATAACTGCTACGCCGCCTGCCAGTTTGGCCACACGCTCTTGTAGCTTTTCTTTATCGTAGTCAGAGGTAGACTCTGCGATTTGACGGTTGATAGACTCAACGCGATTATCGATGTCGGCTTTGTTACCAGCGCCATCAACGATCACGGTGTTTTCTTTACCAACAGTGACCTTTTTAGCAGTACCCAATTGCTCTAGGGTTGCTGTCTCAAGGCTCAAGCCAATCTCTTCAGAGATGACTGTACCGCCAGTAAGCGTTGCGATATCCTCTAGCATGGCTTTACGACGATCGCCGAAACCTGGTGCTTTAACGGCACAAGTTTTTAGGCCGCCGCGCATGTTGTTTACAACCAAGGTAGCCAACGCTTCGTTTTCTACGTCTTCAGCGATGATAAGCAATGGTTTGCTTTGCTGCATCACTTGCTCAAGTAGTGGCACGATTTCACGAATGTTGCTGATTTTTTTGTCAACCAATAAGATATATGGGTTTTCAAATTCAGCAGTTAGGCTGTCTTGCTTATTAGCAAAGTATGGGCTGATATAACCACGGTCAAACTGCATACCTTCGACCACTTCTAAGGTATCTTCAAAGCTTGAGCCTTCTTCAACCGTGATAACGCCTTGCTTACCGACTTTTTCCATCGCTTGCGAGATCAGCTCACCGATTTTGGTGTCTGAGTTGGCAGAGATAGAACCTACTTGGGCGATAGCCTTGTGATCGTCAGCTGGCGTAGATAGGTTGTGAATCTCTTTAACTGCTTCGCGTACCGCTTTGTCGATACCGCGCTTTAGATCCATTGGGTTCATGCCAGCAGCGACAGATTTCATGCCTTCTTGCAAGATTGACTGAGCAAGTACGGTCGCAGTCGTCGTACCATCCCCAGCGACATCATTGGTGCGGCTCGCGACTTCACGAACCAACTGTGCGCCCATGTTTTCGAATTTGTTTTCAAGCTCAATCTCTTTGGCAACCGAAACACCATCTTTAGTGATGGTTGGTGCGCCAAATGACTTGTCTATAACCACGTTGCGACCTTTAGGGCCTAGCGTGACTTTTACAGCGTTTGCTAGAACGTTAACACCGTCCATCATTTGCTTACGAGCATCAATGCCGAATTTTACATCTTTTGCCATGTTAATTTACTCCATTATTATAAGTATAAAAATACGAACGAATAAGTCGATATAGTAATGTGCTGAGTGCTTAATATTACCTAAAAGAATTAACCTTCTAGCACACCCAATACATCAGACTCTTTCATAATAAGTAGTTCTTCGCCGTCAACTTTTACCGTTTGACCAGCATATTGACCGAACAAAACTTTGTCGCCAGCTTTTACATCTAATGCGCGAGTTTCGCCGTTGTCACGAACCTGACCATTACCAGTTGCTAGCACTTCACCTTGTGAAGGTTTTTCTTGTGCTGAACCAGGTAACAAAATACCACCAGCAGTTTTTGTTTTCTTCTTCTATACGGCGGACGACGATACGGTCATGTAAAGGACGAATGTTCATCGATATGACTCCAAAAGTTGGTTGTTTACGTTAAAGGGTTTATTTGAATGAATGGTCTCAAGACCAGTATCTATAAGAAATGTGACCAAAAAGTGACGTCTTATAGATAAGCGTTGAGCTTGTATCAAAAAGTGGGGGCAATAGAAGGTGGCTTCAAGTGTAAATTCGAAAAATTTACAAGAATGTGAAAGCAGAAATTTTATAAGTTCATGGTGGCGAGTAACCTTACTCACAAAGCGTTACTTGTGACGTCAGCTTAAGGAGTTTTGGCAACATAGGCTATAAGAGCTGAACACTGCTATATATTGATGCCCTTGAAAATGTAACAACATATGACCATTATAAGCGTTGAGAACATAATAATAGTTATAAAAAAGATGACACATCTATCTTCTATCTATTAAGGAAAATCCATGAGTATTTTATCAACAAATAAAAAGTTAGCCGTAACTGATAATCAAAATCTTAGACATAGCAAATCGAAGTTTCTCACCGCCCTAAACACAGGCGCTAGTATCGCTATTATTGGAGCTTTAAGCATGACCGCCCCTACTCTTGCCAACGCAAAAACCATTCAACCATCAAGCGCTGACTATAGCTTTACGGTTGAAGATAAATATAAAGGCACTGCAAATCGCACGTTGAGCAAGTCTGGCAATACTTGGAAGTACAATGTGAAGGCTCGTGTTGCTGGTGTCGCTAGTGCCGCGCAAAATAGTGCGTTCACGATTAATGGTAACAACGTCACCCCAACACAAGCCAGTACCACTTATAAGTTGTTAGGTCTTGGACGTACCCATAAGCTGGATTTTAATCCAAGTAGCAAAAAGGTAACTAGTAACTATAAAGGTAAGACCACGACCATGAATATGGCGCAACAAGCCTTCGATGACCTGAGCTTAGAAGTACAAATTCGCCAAGATTTATTAAATGGTAAGTTCTCTGGTAATTACTACATGGCAAAAAAAGATAAAGTTGAAAAGACGCCATTCAAAAAATCTGGGAATACTAAAATTACCGTACCAGCAGGCACTTTCGATACCGTCAGAGTTGATCGTGTCCATGACGATAATGATCGCTCTACCAGCTTTTGGCTAGCGCCAAGCTTAGATTACTTACCAGTAAAAGTGAGCCAAATTAATGATGGTAAGAAAATGGACTTAGAATTGACTAAGGTTAATTAAGTTCTAGCTTATAGCTTACTTGACGTCAAAAACGTCTCGAAAAAAAAGCGGTACTCTGAATGAGAGTGCTGCTTTTTTATGGCTTTGAATTTATTTTGGAAATGTAAAGCTGGCTGCGTATTTTGGAAATGTAAAGCTGGCTGCGTAGCTAGCGAGGTTGCTTGACTACATTGTTCATCGAGGGCAGACGTTTCAACAAAATAAATAACCAGACATTGATGGTTAGCAGTAATAGAAAATCGATTAAATAAACGGCTATTTCAGCTGAGCTGCTACCGTAAGCACGAGTAAATAGCACTACGCCACTCGCACCTAAATAAACCAAAGTAAACATACTACCTACCAATAGTGCATAGGGTGAACGACCACGCATTACCCATGGCGTTAAGATGAACGCTGGCACCAGCCACAATGCTTGCCATGCAATACCACCAATAATATCAGGACTGCTTGGATTAAGAGCACTGATAAAAATAGGCAGCCCAAGCAGTCTATACACCAACCAAACAAGCCACGTCAGCATCAAACGCTGACGAATGGGCGCAATAGGTTTGACAGGTTTACTGGCTTTTTTCGCTGCTGGTTTTGCCTGAGTGTTATTATCGGGGCGTTTAGTAGCCATTAGATGCGTCTGCTTCCTAATTCAATAGCATTATGCTGCACTATACAACAGCAGCTTAGCGGGTCCAATTGGCCTGTGCCAATGCGCGGGCACTAATCGCCAAACGCCGACCTTGAGCGATACCTAACTCGCGCTCATCATCAGAGACTGGCTGATCATGCAATGCACCGCTCACGTGACTGGCTCCATAAGGCGTGCCGCCGCGATGAGTACGATTCAGCGCAGGCTCTGCATAAGGTACTCCGACAATCATCATGCCGTGATGCATCAGTGGTAACATCATTGTCAGTAGAGTGGTCTCTTGGCCACCATGCATCGAACCTGTTGCAGTGAATACTGAAGCAGGTTTGTTTTGCAGATTACCTGCCAGCCACAGGGTGACGGTATTGTCCCAAAAGTACTTCATGGGCGCGGCCATATTACCAAAGTGAGTTGGACTACCAAGTGCTAGGCCGCTGCAGTCTTTAAGGTCATCCATTGTACAGTATAAGTCACCCTCATCAGGTATCGCAGGCTTGCTGGATGTGGTCTCAGGCGCGACGGTCGGTACTGTACGGATACGAGCTGTCATGCCAGCGTCTTCAATACCCTGAGCGATCGCATACGCCAATGTCTTAGTTGTACCGTGGCTAGAATAATATAGTACCAAAACATAGGGGTTGGCTTGACTCATGAGCAACACTTCCTTTTAAAATTATTAATGTTATGAGATGCAATAGCTTGTGTCATATAAGCCTTGTGTGTCATATAAGCTTTGCATCAAAAGATTAATATCACTGATAGATGTGCACATTATGCCCGACTCATTCACTGACATGCAAATAAAGACTGCTGTACCTTATAGTTATAGCCATATAACGGGTGCTGTTATGTATTTTGACACAATTAATTGGCAGATGCTGATAGCACATTTTTGTTACACTACTGTCACTCTTATCTTTGCTAAATGGTCAATATGGAAAACTTACTGAAAAAAGTCCCGTTTACCCATCAACGCTGGTTTCAGTTTTCGCGATTTTTGACGCGGCACTTTTTTGAAGACAACTGTCAACAAAAAGCAGCTTCACTTACTTACACTACTATGCTATCGATTGTGCCTATGTTGACCGTATTACTGATGATTTTATCGTCAGTTCCAGCGCTCGCTTCAGTCAGAGCGCAGATTTATGAGGTGATATATAGCAACTTGCTACCGCAATCGAGCATGCAGGTCAGTGAGTATATCAATAGCTTCGCTGAAAAATCGTCTAACTTGACGGCCATAGGGGCAATGATCTTATTTGTCACAACCATTATTACTTTGACGACTATTGAACGAGCTTTTAATCAGATTTGGCGAGTAGACGATCGTTCTGGCGGTATCAAAAGTATGCTGCGCTATTGGACCATTATTACTATGGGACCGTTAGTATTGGGAACCGCATTTATTGCCTCTAGTACGGTACAGAGTTTGAGCTTTTTGAACCGTCAAATAGGTGGTTATGGCATCGACTGGTCGTTTTGGGTACAGATAGTTTCCATCGGAGTAATGGTTGCAGGCTTTATCGGTATGTATTGGTTCATTCCCAAAGCCCGCGTACCTGTAAAAAACGCGGCCATAGCTGGTATATTTGTTGCAATAGCATTTGAGTTACTAAAGCATATCTTTGGTATGGTCATGAGTAACTTTACCAGTTATGAAGCCATATACGGTGCGTTTGCCGCCTTACCTATCTTCTTATTATGGATTTATTTGTCATGGAACTTAATCTTATTAGGCGTTGAGATTAGCTATACTTTAACTATTTTTGAGACTGAGGAAGTCTATCCACGTCATCCGCTGTTGAGCTTGCTTGATATGTTAAACCTAGTCTATATCAATCACCTAAAAGGCGATACCGTGAGCGAGCAGGAGCTACGTAACGTATTAGGTCGTAAGGAGCTGCCTAAATGGTATACCTACATTAATTACTTAAAAGACAGCAAACTCATTACCGTGACTGAAGATGACGAATACGTACTCAAAAAAGATCTTAGCAAACTGACATTATGGGACTTCTACCGCACCCTGCCTTACCCGTTACCTATAAAGGATGAGCTTGATGAGATAAAGAGTGACAGCCAACAGCCCTGGCTTAGTCTACTGATACGTCGCTTTATCAACACTGAAGCCTTTGCACAAGAGCAACTTAACTTACCGTTGTCTGCTATTTTTTCTCATAGTCAGCCGCGCAAAAAAACCTCTGCAAGCAATGAAAAAGAGTCTTTTGGCAAATACGGTAAGCGCAATACACAGCACAATAAACATAGGCGCGAGCAAGACACACCGCATTTTGAAGCAGCAGCCTATGATAAAGACAGTGACGTCATATGTGATAACAATCGCAATGAGATTTTGATTCCAAATGACCCGATTGAAGACGATAAAGACGCAAACAACGACAGTAATAATCACAAAGGCAATATCATTACTGAAGCGGATAATCCAAAAGTAAACAGGTAAATGCTATAACCTTAACTTTAACCTTATCAGACGATATTATAAAATAACCTTCGCTAGAAGATATGAGTCAAATTATATTCCCAACCCTTTGGAGCTTATGGCAGTGACCGAAAACAATAAAAATAACCTGCCCACACGCCTACTGACGACCAGTCTTCACGCACTAAAAAAATTTGCACAGTTATGGTCATTACAGACCTTAACTGACTTACCTGATCGATTAAGGAATCTATGGCAGCAGCTTATTGGTTCTTACTGGTTTATCCCAACCGCTTGCGTATTGACGGGCATACTTTTAGCCCCTTTATTCATCGCTATCGACCAGCAGTTTGATCGTGCAACTGTTAGAGATATTCGGTTTGCCTTTACTGGTGATGACTCTTCTGCAAGAGCTATTATGACGACGATTGCAGGAGCAGTGTTAGGTGTGGCTGGTACTACTTTTTCGATTACTATTGCCGTTCTTTCTATGGCCTCATCACAATTTGGCCCACGTCTCTTACGTAACTTTCTTACAGACACCTCAAACCAGTTTGTACTTGGCGCTTTTATCGGTACATTCAGCTATAGCTTGCTGGTCTTAAAGGCCATTCACAAGCATGACGTCGATTTTGGTGTGCCGCAGCTATCTGTTACTTTTGCTATCGTAATGGCTGTTGTCTGTGCCTTACTTTTGGTCTATTTTGTACAACATATGGTCCATGCTATTCAAGCCTCACGCGTCATTCAAGGGGCAAGTGACGATGCTATTAAAAACATTGATTACTGGTATAGCGACAACTGCAATATTGAGCATCAGCATAACGTCATAAATAGTGACGATATTGAACAATATCATTCTTGGTGTGCCACGCCTATTTACGCACCAACCTCAGGCTATTTACAACAAATCTACTTTGAATCGCTTATTACATTGGCACAAGATTATGGCGGTGTGGTGCAATTACATACCAATCTTGGTGACTTTGTCACTGATAGAAACATCATAGGGCATTTTTATCAGCGCCCAACAGCGCATATTAGCAACCTAAAAAAGACCAAAACCTCTCGGCTTGTAGTATCTCCGCGTGCCCCTGATGGAATTTTTTGGCAGCGCTTTGCTGCCTGCTTGCATTTTGGACGTCAATCCGCGTACACCAACGATATAGCATCAAGCCTAGGACAAGTCACTGAAATCGCGGTGCGGGCACTATCGCCTGGAATTAATGACCCCAAGACAGCTGTCAATTGCGTACAGTCTTTAACCATTTGCTTAAGCCTAATGTTACGTCGACAGCCACCTAGCCCTTATCATTTTTATACGCCACCAAAAGACAAAGATGAGTCTGATATTACGGTTAATCAGCCGCGTATAGCAATACTGGCGCTTATTACCAGAACACCAAAGATATCTGACTTTATCGAAACCTCATTAGGTGAGATACGTCGATACGCTATTGCTGACCTAATGGTATTAAAGGCGCTTTGTCAGGCAGTGACTGACTTAAACTATGCTCGAGTCAATACCGCGCAGCGTCAGACTTTATTACGCGAGCTGACTTTGATTGAACATGCAGGTCAAGCAAATCTAAGTTATGCAGAGCTTGTAGAGGACCTGCTAGCCATGTGTCAACAAGCACGGCAATTTATTCATGATGATGATGCGCAACATCGACACTTCGAGTATATCAGTGAGTTTGATGCCCATATTTATAAGGCCTTACAGACGCAATCAAGGTAAATAAGTAAGCCATAGCTGAATATACACGCATAGATTTTAGGCAATACTAGTACTGTCTATCGGCTCAATACCTGTTATTCTTTCAACAACTTTTATGTTCATTGAGACTGCTTTTATGGCATCTGCAACCAGCCTGACTATACTTGAAATTAGTGCTATCTTTTTGTCAATGACTGCGATATTGGCTTATATCAATCATCGCTTTATTGGTCTACCAACTACGATTGGGGTTATGGTTATCTCCATTGTGTTATCCATGGTAGCGATCTTTTTGGGGTTTTTGGGGTTTGATCAGCTCATTGACTATGAAGTTAGCTTATTAGATCAGTTGGACTTCACCGAAGTCTTGCTAGATGGCATGCTATCTATGCTCTTGTTCGCTGGTGCTTTGCACGTCAATATTGGCGATTTAAAGCGTTATAAGCTTCCCATTGGTGTTCTTGCATGTATTGGCACGCTAGTATCAGCCGTACTGATCGCTACTGCCCTTTACTTTATGCTACCACTCCTTGGTTTTGGACTGCCTTTTATTTGGTGCTTACTATTCGGTGCTTTAATATCGCCTACAGATCCTATTGCAGTTATGGGAATATTAGCATCAGCGGGGGCGCCAAAGAGTATCGAGACTGTCATCGCTGGCGAGTCATTATTCAATGATGGCATCGGTGTCGTCATATTTGTTCTATTGCTCGGCATCTTATCTAGTGGTGATATACCAACGGTTAATTATGTGGCACATACTCTAGCTGTTGAAGCTGGTGGTGGCATTATTTTTGGCTTGGTACTTGGTGCCATTTTGTACTACTTACTCAAAAGTATTGACAGTTACCAAGAAGAAGTACTGTTGACTCTGGCAGGTGTGATAGGCGGTTATGCGTTGGCCAGCCATTGGCATTTGTCCGGGCCACTTGCCATGGTGATGATGGGGCTAATGGTCGGTAACCGTGGTCGCGAGCTTGCGATGAGTGACAAGACTCGTCATTATATTGATCTGTTTTGGGAGCTGATAGATGAGATTTTAAACGCGATTTTATTTGTGCTAATCGGTCTTGAGGTTGTCATCATTGCCTACTCAGGCAACCTATTTATTGCAGGAGGCTTAAGTATCATTATTGCCTTACTTGCCCGTCTTATCGTCGTAGGTATGACTACCAAAACCTTAAGCAGACAGTTACAATTACCTGAGGGTGCATGGAAAGTATTGACTTGGGGCGGATTACGGGGCGGTATTTCAGTGGCCTTGGTCCTACAGCTGCCGACAGGGATGGAGCGCGATATTCTACTAGCCCTCACCTATGCTGTCGTTGTCTTCTCTATATTGGTACAAGGATTGAGCATCGGTAAAGTCGCCAAAATGATTCAGCCTATTGCGCACAAATAGCGATGCATTTAAATAACAAACCTATCAAAACCATACAATTAACGTTATAAAATTATAAAAGTAGTCGACGAGTCATAGTAAATTTGCAACTTTATATCTTACTGCTCGCCTCTTATACCAATCTCTCAACAGCACAGCTGCTCTATAACAAGGTTTGATATCAGACGTTATATCAAACCTTTACGTTTCATATTACGATAGACTACGACGACAATAATAATGTTTAGCAGTAAAATTCCCAGTTTAAACCAATCAAATGGACTCACTATTAGATAGTAAATCTCAATGGGAATAAATATCCCATAACCGATGACACTAAACCAATATGCCCATGTTTTATCTTGCCATAATCCGTAAGCCTCAATAAAACGCAGACTGACGTAAGCAAAAATAAATAGCAAAAAAAGTGGCCAATTTTTATTTGCTTGCTGAGCAATTTGGACGATACTCTCTATTTGCGTGGACAGTAGGTTACCAAAGTGTTGTTGCCATGAATCCGATGCTTGGGCCAGCCAGCGCTCAAGATTGGCATGCCAGAGCCACAATGCAAAAGCCCCTGTCAGCGCGCCCGCCCCTTTGACAATCTCGTATACTGCAACCGCTTTGATCGATTCGCTAGATTCGCTGTTTTTGGTCCCTTTGTTCGACAGACTATCGTCATCATCCAATAACTGATGACTTTCACTTGCTATAGAGGGTCGTGAATTGTCATTATGCTGGGACGAATTAACCAAAGAAAGTCTCCACGACTCGGCCTTGTAGATGCTGATTAAAAAACGGGGTGTTCTTGCCATTCGATAACATAGTGTCTACTGTCACCTGCCATTCAAGATTAGGATCGACCAAGATTGCGCCGCCCAAGCTTTCATATTTGGTACTGATTCCTGCAATTTGCGCCGGGTTAATGCAAATCTTATCTACCAGTTGCTCTACTGTTAGCACCTCATTTCGTACTAATTGACAAGCTAGAGCCATAAAGGTATCGAAATTAGAGATACCAGGTGTACTCTCAGCAAAAGGTGCTTTTTTGGCCGTAGAGTTTAAGGGTTCATGATGACTACAGATAGCATCGATAGTCCCATCTTTGAGGCCACGCAGTAGTGCTTGTTGATCAGTATTACTACGTAATGGCGGTAACACATAAGCTTGGGCGTTAAAACCTTCTAGATTGTCATCTGTCAAATACAGCTGATGCATCGCCACATCACAGGTTACGGGCAGTCCTTTGTCTTTCGCCCAGCGCATCAGCTCTACTGAAGACTTACAGGACAACTGACTAAAATGGGCGGAGATACCCGTCTCTTCTACCATCAATAACTGGGTAGACAGGGCGACGGTCTCAGCGATCCAAGGAATACCTTGCAGACCATGATAAGAAGCAATGTAGCCTTCATGTGCAACCCCATTACCAGACAAATCTGGCTCATCGGGATAAAAAAATACTTTCATACCAAAGGTTGCTGCATACTCTAATGTCCGTAACAATACCAAATCATTATCAAAAGTCCTACGCGCATTAGAAACAGCTATACACCCCCCCTTTTTAAGGCCTGCAATGTTAGATGGACGTATCCCTTCTAGACCTGCTGTTAATGCGCCAAGAATATGCAAATAAATACCACCATCTTCGAGTGCACGCTCACGCAGACCTTTGAGTAGCGAGCCATTCTCCAAGATAGGGTTGGTATCAGGTGGAATCACTACATGCAAAAAACCATTGCCACGGGCAGCTCGACCTTCAGAGGATAATGTCCCATGTTGCTGCTGTCCAGGTTCGCGTAGACGTGCGCACAAGTCTACCAATGGTGGTAGCAACCAAGTCTCACGACCAGTCTCAAGGTTTGTAAGTTTATCAATCGCTTCACTCGATAAAGACTTTTTAAATACGTTAGGAAGTAAATTTATTATCTGCGCATCAGTAGTAATAGGGTCAGTCATGAGCTTGTTACCATATCAGTAATTAAATAAATAGAATCGAATAATCAAACGCCTAAAGCGTACACCACAAAGTATCAGTTGCTAACGTCATTGGTTATGCGTTTTGTGTGTGTCTTGCCGCTTGATGAGCGCGTTGGCCTTCCATGGCGAGTGATAATACTGCCATACGAATCGCTACACCATTACTTACTTGCTCTAAAATAACAGACTGCGGGCCATCAGCCACACTTGAGGCAATTTCAATACCTCGGTTCATCGGACCTGGATGCATGATTAGAGCATCAGGTTTCGCGAGCGCTACCCGTTCAGGCGTAATACCGTAATGTTTGTAATACTCACTTGATGATGCCAGTAGCGGCGAGCCAATACGCTCATTTTGTATTCTTAATCCCATGATGACATCACAGTCTGTGACGCACTCATTCATGTTTTCATAAACATTCACACCGTAGCGCTCAATTCCCTTAGGCAATAGCGTACGTGGCGCGCAGACGCGAATATCTTTGACACCTAAAGTTTGCAGCGCACTAATGTCAGAGCGTGCGACTCTTGAATGCTTGATATCACCGATGATAGCAACTGATAACGCCTCAAAAGGACGCGGTGCGGCGCGATGAATGGTCAGCATATCTAGCATCCCCTGGGTTGGATGCGCATGCCAGCCATCACCGCCATTGATAATAGCGATATCTGGCGTCACCTCAGTCGCCATAAAATGCGCAGCCCCTGACGCAGAATGCCTTACTACAAAGATATCAGCTGTCATTGCCTGCAAATTCCAGAGTGTATCACGTAGACTTTCGCCTTTTTTTGTACTAGAGCGGGCAATGTCAATGTTCAATACATTGGCCCCAAGGCGCTTTTCTGCCACCTCAAAAGTAGTGCGGGTACGGGTCGAAGGCTCGAAAAACAGATTCATGACTGTGCAGCCTTCAAGCTCAGGCCGATTGATCAGCTGACCATTTTCATCAAAGAAAGTTTCAGCTTTAGCAATAATTGCTTGTAGTTGTGATTTATTTAACCCTTCTACACCCAAAAAGTGACGCAAACTTCCATCTTGGTTTAACTGTGGACGACTAAGGGAAGTGTTGAGTCTTTGATGGACAGTATCATGGTCAAATGTGGCGTATTTGGATGGTGATACAGTATTTGTAGATGTATTTTTTTTGGAAGTTGGCATAATGGCAAGTCTTTATTATGGGTTTATATCAAGTCAATCATAACGATTTTTTCGTTCATGACTATGACCATGTGTACAGACACGGGGACATTTTGACACTTATTTGCTACACTTTATCGCAGTAGCCTATGTCATCTTACTCGCTTTCATAAATAACCCACTATCTACGATAATAAGCAGCAAGTCTGACCAAATTATCAATAATAATAGACATAGTGTAGCTGATTTTGCATTCAGGACAAAGATAACGTGCCTGCTATTTGCATATTTACTCATTCAACCAAAGTTTTAGCTGAACACATTCTAAGTCATAAGCTTAATCTAGTGTGTTTCTAAACCTTATGATTTTTTATCTTAGACGACTTCTTCCATTTATTAGGAACTACTATGACGACCTTAGCCCAATATTTAAAAGCACAAAAAACTGACTCTGCCGTAAGCGATGTCATCACCACTGTCACAGAAGTTGGTAAAACTATTTCGCAATTGCTCAGAAAAGGAGCGTTAGCAGATATTTTGGGAGAAGCAGGCAATCAGAACGTCCAAGGTGAAGAACAAAAAAAGCTAGATGTATTGGCCAATGATTTATTATTAGATGCTTTGGCACAAAACAAACACTGTGCAGGCGTGGCGTCAGAAGAGCTAGATGATGCAACGCCTGCCAATGCGGATGGCAACTTACTCGTATTGTTTGATCCGCTTGATGGCTCATCAAACATCGATATCAATATGGCGGTAGGCACGATTTTCTCTATTTTGCCCTACCAACGTCAGGGCCAAACAAGTGAAAATAGCGACTTTTTACAAGCGGGCAACGCACAGCTGGCGGCAGGTTACCTGCTATATGGTACATCAACCATGCTGGCACTGACGGTAGCTGACAACGTAGTGATGTTTAGCTTAGATCCAGATAGTAACGACTACATACTAGTAGAAGACAACGTACAAATCGATGCAGATACCAGTGAGTATGCCATTAATAGCTCAAACTATCGCTATTGGCGTGCTCCTATGCAGCAGTATATTGATGAGCTAGTCGCTGGCGATACAGGGGTACGTGGTCGTAATTTTAATATGCGCTGGGTGGCAGCTATGGTGGGTGACGTGCATCGTATCTTACGCCGCGGTGGGTTATTCACTTATCCTTTTGACACCAAGTATCCAAACAAAGCTGGTAAGTTACGTCTAATGTACGAAGCCAATCCTATGAGCTTACTCATCGAACGCGCAGGCGGCAGTGCGACTGATGCCACCCATCGTATCTTAGATATAGCTCCAACCGACATTCATCAACGCGTCCCTGTCGTCCTTGGTAGTAAAAACGAAGTCGATTATGTCAAAGACTTACACCTCAAACATGACAATAAATAGTACGCTTTATCATTACTTATTTATAATGTAATACTACACACTAAGCATGACCAGTCCAATATTAAAAAGTATTTTGGACTGGGGTGTTTTTGATGTCATTCATTTTACCTTTTTTTAAGCAGTCAATTATGTCAATAGACTCCACCGAGCTGATAACTTCAGATAAAAATCCTTCAGTAAAACTCGTAAAAGCGCTATTATCTCAAGCCCGTCAACGTAAAAAACAAGGACAGACCGTACTTGAAGGTGTGCATCTTATAGATGCTGCTCTACGTAGTGATTATTCATTTGTTCAAATACTCCTAGCACAATCAGCTCACCAGCATCCTGAGGTTCAGCAGGTATTAATGCGCCTACCGACTTACACCAGTGTTTTGACGCTATCAGATACACTTTATGAGAGCATTCGAAGTCTCGGTACAGGTATCGACATCATGGCGGTCATAAACGTACCTGTGCCAAGCTTGACGGTGATAGGCTACGACTGCTTGATTTTAAATGATGTACAAGATAGTGGTAATGTTGGCACGCTACTACGTACCGCCGCCGCAGTTGGTATCGAAACAGTACTCTGTACTAGTGGCACGGCCCAGGCTTGGTCACCCAAGACACTACGAGCAGGAATGGGCGCTCAGTTTGCGCTCACTATTTATGAAGGCTTGAGTGCTCAAGATATTCTAGACTGTGTAAAAGTCCCTTTACTAGCAACCAGCTCACATACTGATACTTTGATTTATGAGCATGATCTTACCGCTCCTACTGCGTGGATCATGGGCCATGAAGGTCAAGGCGTGTGTGATGAGCTGATGCAATGTGCAACTCCTATCGCCTTACCGCAGCCCAATGGTCAAGAGAGCCTCAACGTTGCGATTGCAGGTTCGCTTTGTCTTTATGAGACGCTACGTCAGCGCCGTTATAGTTAAATTTGTATATAGTCAAAATAGAATAGTTATATTAGCTTGGCGTTTAAACATAAAAAATCCCGCTATCAATGATAGCCTGCACCGCCGTGGTTG